>CAZRFF010000104.1:0-7472 GCA_964599265.1 uncultured Simplicispira sp.
CCAACAGCGCCAACCAGGCGCTGGACCGCATCATCAACTTCTTCCCCGAAGAGCGCCGCGCGCAGCTGCTGATGGACTTGTCGCTCAACCTGCGCGGCCTGATCTCCCAGCGCCTGATCGCCAAGCAGGACGGCAAGGGCCGCGCCGCCGCGGTCGAGATCATGCTCAACACCCCGCTCATTGCCGACCTGATTTTCAAGGGCGAAGTGGCCGAGATCAAAGAGATCATGAAGAAAAGCCGCAACCTGGGCATGCAGACCTTCGACCAGTCGTTGTTCGACCTGTTCGAGGCCAACGTCATCAGCTACGAGGACGCACTGCGCAACGCCGACTCGCTCAACGACCTTCGCCTGCAGATCAAGCTCACCAGCCAACGCGCCAAGACGGCCGATCTGGCATCGGGCACCGAGCACCTCGTGATCGTCTGACCCAGCACACGCCACCCACCCCATGCCCAGCACCCACCCCCGCACGTACGAACCTGTTGCACCCCGCAAAGTCGCCTTCATCGGCCTGGGCGTGATGGGCTACCCCATGGCCGCACACCTGGCACTGGCCGGGCACCCGGTCACCGTTTACAACCGCACAGCCGCCAAGGCACAGGCCTGGTGCCAGGAGTACGCCGCCACCCCCGCACCGCGCCAGGCGCCCACACCACGCGAGGCCGCCCAAGGGGCCGACATCGTTTTTTGTTGCGTAGGCAACGACGACGATCTGCGTGCCGTCACACTGGGCGCCGACGGCGCCTTTGTCGGCATGGCCCCTGGCAGCATTTTTGTGGACCACACCACCGCATCGGCCGAAGTGGCGCGCGAGCTCAACACCACCGCTGCCACCCTGGGGCTGCAGTTCATTGATGCGCCTGTTTCAGGGGGGCAGGCGGGCGCGCAAAACGGCCTGCTCACCGTGATGTGCGGCGGCGACACCCAAGCCTTTGACACCGTGCGCCCCGTGGCCATGGCGTTCTCGCGTGCGTTCACCCGCATGGGCGAAAGCGGTGCTGGCCAGCTCACCAAAATGGTCAACCAGATCTGCATTGCCGGCCTGGTGCAAGGCCTGTCCGAGGCCATTGCCTTTGGCCAGCGCGCGGGCCTGGACATGCCCCTGGTGCTCGACGTGATCGGCAAAGGCGCGGCCCAAAGCTGGCAAATGGACAACCGCGGCAAAACCATGGTGGCCGACCATTTTGATTTTGGCTTTGCCGTGGACTGGATGCGCAAAGACCTGGGCCTGGTGCTGGCCGAGGCGCAGCGCAACGGCGCCCGCCTGCCCGTCACCGCACTGGTAGACCAGTTTTATGGCGATGTGCAGCAAATGGGCGGGCGGCGCTGGGATACGTCCAGCCTGATCAAGCGGCTGAAGTAAAAGCGCCCCCACGGCGGCCCTGCGGGCCTTGCGCTCACTGCACCGGCTTGGTCACCGCAGGCGTCACTTCGCCATTGGTGACTTCGGCCGGTTTGGCCGCCTGGCCCGCGTTGATGCGCGCAATTTCTTCGTCGTTCAAATACTCGAACACGCGCACCACCTTGGTCACGCCGCTGATGTTGCGAGCGATGGCCGTGGCACGGCCCGCCTCGCGCTGCGACACACGGCCCATCAGGTACACCACATTGCGCTCGGTCACCACCTTGAAGCTGTTGGCCGACAAATCGCGGGCATCCACCAGGCTGGCGCGCACCTTGCCGGTGATGTAGGTGTCATTGGAGCGCTGGCCCAGCGAAGTGGTGGGCATGGCGGCCAGGTCGTTGACCACGCTGCGCACGTTCTCGGCCCCGGCAGCGATCTTCTCGACCGCATCGCGCACTTCGGCGCTGGGCACCTCACCCGTCAGCAGCACCTGGCGGTTGTAGCTCGTCACGTTGACGTGCACCTTGTCGCCATAGGCGCCGTGGACGCGGTTGCCAATGCGCAGCTCAATGCCCTCATCTTCCACCTGCGTGCCCACCGTGCGGCGGTCCAGCGCCATCATACCGCCCACGGCCGCACCGCCAAGCACCACGGGTGCACAACCGCCCAAAGCCCCCGCCAAAGCGACCGCCGCCACAGCGGCGCACAGGCCGCGGTTGAATCGAATGTTCATGACAAATCCTCCTGTTCACCAAACAATTGCGCATCCAGGCCATCACACAGGCAATGGAGCACCAAACCATGCACCTCACGCACCCGCGCCGTCCGGTCGTGCGGTACGGCAATGAGCACATCCGTCTCGCGCAGCAGCGCCGCCAGCGCACCCCCTGGGCGTGCCGCCAAGGCCACCACCGACATATCCCTCTCGTGTGCAGCCTGCACAGCCGCCAATACCAAGGCATCGCCGTTATCGACCGACACGACCACCAGCACGTCGCCCATCTGCCCCAAGGCGCGCACCTGGCGGGCCAGCGCCTGACCGGCATCCGCGCCGCCAGCGGTCAGCAAAGCCCCGTCCACCGTCAAAGCCAGCGCCGCCAATTCGGGGCGCTCACGCTCAAACCCGGCCACACAGTGGGCCACCAGCTGCTGGGCCCAGGGCGCGCATGCCGCGCTGCCGCCCGCCAGGATTTTTCCGCCACTGGTAATACCCGCCCACAGGGTCTGCACCGCATCAGCGATGGGCTTTGCCAAGCTCTCGGCACATTGGTATTTGAGGTCGGCACTGTCAATGAAGTGCTGCTGAATCCGTTGTTCAATCATCCATCCACATCCTTGTGCAGGGCGCCATGGTACACCTGCATTGTTATCAATTTTGTAGCAATCTGTGCGTTGCCGCAGCACGGACTCAGCCCGCGTCGAACGCCCCCTGGATCCAGGTGATCTCTGGCTCCAGCAGCACCGCATCAAAGCGGCATGGAGGCTCTGACCCCCACCGCAGCAAAAAGTGCCGCGCTGCAAACACGATGCGCCGCTGCTTGGTTGCGCCAATGCTGGCCCCCGCGCCGCCCCAGGCCCGGCTGCTGCGGCTGCGCACCTCGACAAACACCACCGTGCCATCGGGTGCGCGCATGATGAGGTCAATCTCGCCGCCGCCACGCCCCGGTGTCCGATAATTGCGCGCCAGCAGACGCAAACCCGCCGCCTGCAAATAGGCCAGCGCCCGGTCTTCGGCCGCCTGCCCCTGCATGCGTGTGCTGGTTTGCGGCCCACGGCCAGTGCTGTTTTTTTCAAGGAAACCCATTGAGCGTCTCTTTTGCCCTTGCCTTGCAAGCTGCCCATGAAGCAGCCGCCAGCCAGCATTATCCGCAAGGCACGCTCTACGTGGTGGCCACGCCCATAGGCAACCTGGCCGACATCACGCTGCGCGCCCTGCACGTGCTGCAACTGGCCGACACCCTGGCCTGCGAAGACACACGCCACACCCAAAGCCTGCTGCGCGCCTACGGCATCGACAAACCGGCAGCGCAATGGCTGGCCGTGCACCAGCACAACGAAGCCCAGGCCACCCAGACCGTGCTGGAGCGCCTGCAGGCGGGCCAGCGTGTGGTCTATGTGAGCGATGCCGGCACCCCCGGCATCAGCGACCCCGGCGCCCGCCTGGCGGGCGCTGTGGCGGCTGCGGGCCTGCGCGCCATGCCGCTGCCCGGCGCCAGCAGCGTGACGGCGGCCTTGAGCGTGGCCGGTGCCGTCGCCAGCGGCGCCGACGACAGCGGTTTTGTGTTTGCCGGCTTCCTGCCCACCAAGGCCGGCGAACGCGAGGCCGCCGTACAGCGCCTGCAAGCCGAACCGCGCTGCTGCGTGCTGCTGGAGGCCCCCCACCGCATCGCTGCCCTGGCCAGCACCCTGGCCGCCCTGGGCGATCGCCCCGTGACCCTGGCACGCGAGCTGACCAAGCAGTTTGAGCAGATCACCACCTTGCCCGCCGCACAATTGACTGCGTGGCTGGCCCAAGACCCCCAGCGCAGCCGGGGAGAGTTCGTGGTGGTGCTGCATCCCGCCGCAGCCCGCGCCGACACGGCCCAGGGCCTGGACGTATTGCAGCGCCTGCTGCAAGAACTCCCCCTGAAAAGCGCCGTGCGCGTGGCGGCCGACCTGACGGGCGCACCGCGCAACCAACTGTATGAAGCGGCGCTGGCGATGAAACAACCCACATAACACAGGACAAAGTCACCCACCACCAAATGGCTGGGCACCCTTGAAGCCCGCGCTGGGCAAAAAGCCCTGCGCGCAACGTCAAAACCTTTTTTGCCAGCCACTACAGCGCATCGAGCGGACTGAGCACCCCGCGCCCGCCCTTATTGAGCACATGGGTGTAAATCATGGTCGCGCTCACGTCCGCATGACCCAAAAACTCTTGTACGGTGCGGATAGCGTAGCCCGCCTGCAGCAAGACAGCACGCACGGGGGACGGAAACACCCACTGCCACGCCCAAGCCAGCAGCCAAATCTTTTTCGTGCAAGGTACGCGCTTTTTGCAACTGGGCTTGCAAAGGCGCCATCAAATTTTAGGGCAGCACGGTAACCTGCCTCTCGACCGCCAAATGGGAAAGAAACGCCTCTACCTCTGCCGCTCCCATCTCTTGCGGATGGCGCTTGCCGTGGAAAAAGATGAAACGCTTGACCCAGTCGATATACGCCTCTTCGGTGCGGATGCTGTAATGCCTGGTACGCAAGTGGATGCGCATGCGCTCCAACAGCTTGGGCGGGCGGGGCGCTTCGGTGCCGCCTGGGGTTGGTTGCAGGATGCTCTCTGGGGCAAGGTTCATCCGGAAAATTTTAGGTTTGACTAAAAATTTTTCTCTGCGGGTTTCCCCTTGAAGGTCGCATGTTGTATTGTTTTATCGGACGATGTAAGCTGCGCAGCCTGTCGTCTAATTCTAGTTAGGAACTCAAATGAAGCTACTCAAATGCACCTCGACAAAAGGAGATGATGGAGAGAACAACTACACCAATGTAGTGGAGATGATTTCTGATGATCCAAGCAAGCTCAAGTCTAAAGCAAACGATTTGTACCGACTCATGGGAGTTGAACCCACGCCTTGGTGCAGTAGATATCCGATCATGGGAGAGAAAGAAATTAAATCAAACCACGAATGGATAATGAAATTGAGCAACGGCGTCAGTTTTGTTATCGACAAATAAAATAGATATCCCAAGGGCAAATAAAACGTGAATACCATTTCCAATCTATGGAACGGCCGTTTCGGGCTGGCAAAAACTTACTGGCTGTGGGGCGTCTTGTCCGGTATTCCGTGGGGCATAGCACTATCTCTGGTCAAGCCCGGAAGCAATCTTGCAATTCTTGTGGTGCTCGCCGTCTTCGTGTACTACGTAATCGTACATTTTGGCATTTGGCGTGCAGCGTCCGAATATGAAGGCGCTAAAGCATGGGCAATACTCGCAAAAATTGCAGTCGCTATAACACCAGCGTGCCTAGTGATTGGCACACTGGCAGCCGTCATTATTCCTGCGAAACATCAACTATCAACACAAGGGCAGCAGACCACACCAGCCCCTTTGGGTAAGCCAAGTAACCCTACTGTAAGCAGCACACTTCCACCCTGCCGTGAAGGAGAAACACGTATTGCTGGGGATCCACAATGCTTGCCATGGAGTGCCTTTACACCAATTGATCCTGAGTTGATACCTAATGAAGCAGGCATATCAACGAATGTCAAAGGCATATCGTCAGATGGAAAATTACTTATACAGATAATTAATGACACAAGAAATTGGGAAATAAGACATGTTTCAATATCTCTGACAGATTCGCAGCAACATGTTGATTTTCTTAATGGGTACAGATCAACTCCTGCGTACTCAGAACAATACTCTACCGATGTTTCTATATCTCCGAAAAATTTTCACTCCTTGGAAATTCAAACAGCTTGGGATTTTCATAGAGGTTATTTGACAAAAATTGATGCTTTTGGATATAAGAAAAATTAGACACCCAAGAACGCTTCCTTTGGCCTTCTGGTCTAACTGTGCGCTCAAGCCGACCCGCCTACGGCAGGCGGCTTACCTTGGTCTACAAGGGCTTCCCCACAATAGCAAGCAATACCTCTCCCTGGGTTTATCGCGCAGCGATAGACCCAGGCATGGTGCTCAGTGATTCCAGATCAGTTCCCGGCCTTGTGCATGCAGCGCGTCGATGCCTGTTGGCAAACGGTGCGGACGGCGTGACTACAAACGGTCATTGCGCTGCCTTTGCTGTTGGCAGCGAACCCTGATGAAAGACGCGCGCCGGGGGCTCCATTCGTTAGTCGGGCTTTGGGATGGCTCCCGTGGTTCCCCTTGAGCTAATCGAGCATTCCCCAGCGCAGGTCCAACCTTTTGCACATCAACGACTGCCTTCACGCGGCGGTGTCCTGGTCTGTTTCCTTGGCTTCTTCTCGTTCGGGCCTGCTCTGTCAGGCGGGCATCTTGAAGTTCTCCCCTGTATGCAGCACCGCCCAGCACATGCGTGCGTTCTTGGCTGCTATCGCCACCACGGCCCGCCAGTAGCCCCGGCGCTCTACCAGGCCACGCGCCCAGCGGCTGACGGGATCCTGCTTGGGTACTTTGGTGTTCATGGCGGCGGCCAATACCGCCCGCGCTCCCATGACGAGCAGGCTGCGCAGGTAGGGGTCTCCGGCTTTGGTGATCCGCCCCAGGCGCTGTTTGCCGCCCGAGCTGTATTGGCCTGGCACCAGGCCCAGCCAGGCGCTGAAGCTGCGCCCGCAAGTGAAGTCGTGGCCACTGCCGATGGTGCTGAGGATGGCCGTGGCGGTGGTCTCGCCAATGCCCGCCAGTTGCATCAGCTGCTGCGCCTGGGTGCTGTGGCGGGCCATGAAGGCAATGTGGCGGTCGTACTCGGTGATGCGTTCGTCCAGCCGGGTGACTTCGCTGAGCAGGTCGCCGATGACGGTATTGGCCCAGCCGGGCAGGTCTTCGAGGCGGGTCAGTGCTTCACGCCGCACGGTGACGGCCTTCAGGGGCAGCACGATGCCCAGCTCGGACAGCAGGCCCCGGATGCGGTTGAGGGTGGCGGTGCGCTGTTCCACGAAACCCTGGCGGGCGCGGTGCACCATCAACTGGCCTTGCTGGTCGATGGTCTTGATGGGCACGAAGCGCATCTGGGGCCGGGTGACGGCCTCAACGATGGCTGCGGCGTCGGCAGCGTCGTTCTTACCGCGTTTGCCCGAAAGGCGGTAGGGGGCGACGAACTTGGGGGCCATCAAGCGCACGGTGTGGCCGAGCTTCTCGAATTCCCTGGCCCAGTGGTGTGCGCCGGAGCACGCTTCCATACCGATGAGGCACGGGGGCAAGGCGGCGATGAGTTCCAGCAGTTTGTCACGCGCCACGCTGGGGCGCACCAGGACAGGTTTACCAGCAGCATCCACTCCGTGAACGGCGAAGACGTTCTTTGCCAGGTCGATTCCTACGGTTACGATGGTCATGGACTTCCCCTTCCATAAAACAAGCGTGTTGATGAGAGATCGCACTTCCCATCGTGGCACTTGGTTGCCGTTCTGCGCAAATGCGCGCTGCGCTTGGGACGGGGAAGTCCCTTTCATTCG
>CAZRFF010000105.1:0-7463 GCA_964599265.1 uncultured Simplicispira sp.
GCGCAGCATGATGGATTGCGGGTCGAACCAGCGGCCCTGGTACAGCAGGCGGCCTAATTTAAGGCCGTTCAAGCGGTACTGCTCGATGGTGTCCTCGTTGTGGATGCCGGTCACCAGGCGCTCGTAGGCGATGTGCAAGAGCGCCATGCCGGGGGCTTCGTAAATGCCGCGGCTTTTGGCTTCGATGATGCGGTTCTCGATCTGGTCGCTCATGCCCAAGCCATGGCGGCCGCCAATGCGGTTGGCCTCCAGGAAGAATTCGACCGGGTCGGCAATTTCTTTGCCGTTCAAGGCCACGGGCTGGCCTTCTTCAAACGTGACGGAAACCTCTTCTGCAGGCACATCCACCTCGGGCTTCCAGAACGCCACGCCCATGATGGGGTTGACGATGCGGATGCCGCTGTTCAAAAACTCCAGGTCTTTGGCCTCGTGCGTCGCGCCCAGCATGTTGCTGTCGGTGGAATACGCCTTCTCGGCGCTCATCTTGTAGCCAAAACCTTCCTTCGTCATGAAGGCCGACATCTCGGCGCGCCCGCCCAGTTCGTCGATGAATTGCTGGTCCAGCCAGGGCTTGTAAATGCGCAGGCTGGGGTTGGTGAGCAGGCCGTAGCGGTAAAAGCGCTCGATGTCGTTGCCCTTGAAGGTCGAGCCGTCGCCCCAGATGTGCACGTCGTCTTCCTTCATGGCGGCGACCAGCATGGTGCCGGTCACGGCGCGGCCCAGGGGCGTGGTGTTGAAGTAGGCAATGCCGCCCGTGCTGATGTGGAAGGCGCCGGCCTGGATGGCGGCAATGCCCTCGTGGGCCAGTTGCGTGCGGCAGTCGATCAGGCGGGCCTGCTCGGCGCCGTATTCCATGGCCTTGCGCGGGATGGCGTCGTAGTCGGTCTCGTCGGGCTGGCCCAGGTTGGCGGTGTAGGCGTAGGGCAGGGCGCCTTTGTTTTTCATCCAGCGCAGCGCGGCGGATGTATCAAGACCGCCAGAGAAGGCGATGCCGACCTTTTGGCCGACGGGCAGGGATTGGAGGATGGTTGCCATGGTGGGGCTTTCAAAAAAGAGAGCTGCTTGCGCTTGCCTGGCAAGCGCTGGCGGCTGAAAAGTCTTGGAATATCAGGCGAAGTGGCAGATGTAGTGGTATGCCTGCGTGACGCGGATGTCGAAGCTGGAATTGCCAGGAACACTGAATTGCTGCCCCGGGCCGGAGGCCAGCCAGGCCTCGGTACCTGCAAGGCGGTATTCGCAAGCGCCAGCCACACATTCCATGGTCTCGGGCGCGCCGGTCTTGAAGGTCAGCGTGGCGGGCAGCACCACCCCCACGGATTTTTTCGTGCCATCGGCCAGGGTGAGGCTGTGGCTCACGCATTTGCCATCAAAGTAGACATTGGCCTGGGTGGCTACGCTTGCGCCATCGATGTGGGTAGTGGTCATGAAAACTGCCAGTTCAGGGGGAAACCATCGATTTTAGGCGAGTACCCGGCCCCTGCAGGCTGCGGCACGGTGGGTGCAAGCCATGGCAGGATCAAAAAAAGAGGCCCCGATGGGGCCTCCTTGGTAGGGCGATGCCGATGGTTTCAGGCCGTTTCAGCGATCGTACGGATTGTTGTTGTAGTAATTGTGCGGGTGGCGGCGGCGGTAGGGGTCGCCTTCGTAGCCATACTCAATGACCGTCACGCCCGATTGCGGAGGGGCTGCGTAAGGAGACGTGACCACGCCGGGTTGTGCGTAGCCCTGGGTGTAGGGCGCGGGGCCGTGGGTGGGCTGCACCTGCACATTGATGTAGCGGCCAGGGTCGGTGGCCGTTTGGGTGGTGTACTGGCGGCCTGCGTACTCATACACCACGCTGTAGCCCACGGTGCGGTTTTCGTAATAGGTTTCGGTGCCGCAGCGCTGCACGTTTTCGTACTGTGGGCGGCCCTGGCCTTCGATGTGGTCGCCCAGCACGGCGCCGCCGATCACGCCAATGGCGGTGGCAGCGGCCCGACCGCTGCCTTTGCCGACGGCATTGCCTGCAGCACCCCCAGCTATCGCGCCCAGTACAGCGCCGCCGCCGCTGGTGCGATTGCCGGTGTAGACCGTTTCATTCGAGCACACTTGCCGTGGAATGGCGACCTGCTGCACGATGGGCGTGGCTGAGAGCACACGCGCCATTTCTTGGGCGTGGGAGAGTGTGGCGGCGGTAGCCAGAAGGGTGAAGGCGATGGTTTTTTGCATGGAAAAGCCCTTTCGAGTGTGTCAGCCCATAACGCGCTAGGCGTGGCAAAAGTTTATCGGTGTCTTCCTGTTTGAGGGCTTTACGCAGGTAAAGATCCGTAAACAACTGTGCGGTTTCATACGGTTTGGGTGAGTTTGGCCCACTGTTCTGCGTCAAAACCCACGGTCACCTGGCCTTTGGGCCATTGCACCACGGGGCGTTTGATGGCGCTGGGGTGTGCCGCCATCAGCGCCAGGGCGCTGGCGGCATCCTGCACGGCGGCTTGTTCGTTGGCAGGGAGCTTGCGCCAGGTGGTGCCCCGGCGGTTGAGCAATGCCTCCCAGCCCAGCTGCTTTTCCCACTGCGCCAAAGCGCCAGCTGGCAAGCCGTGCTTGCTGTAATCGTGGAACATATGCTCCAGGCCTTGGGCCTGCAGCCAGGCCCGGGCCTTGCGCACGGTGTCGCAATGGGCAATGCCAAACAATGTCAGTGGTGTGCTTTTCATGGGCTGCATGATGCGCCAGTTTCTGCACTGGGCGACAATCCTGGCCCGTATGCAAAGCAAAATTCACACCCTGGAGGGCTGGCTCGCCTATTGCGAGCGCCTGCATCCCCAATCCATCGCCCTGGGGCTGGAGCGCGTGTCCGAGGTGGCGCGCCGCATGGCCCTGCGTTTTGAATGCCCCGTCATCACCGTGGCGGGCACCAACGGCAAGGGCTCGACTTGCGCCCTGATCGAGGCGTTTGCCCTGCAGGCGGGCTACCGCACGGGTGTGTATTCGTCGCCCCACCTGGTGCATTTCCAGGAGCGCTGCCGCATCCACGGTGACGTGGTTGCGCCCGAGAGCCTGCTGGAGCATTTCGAGGCGGTGGAGCGGGCCCGCACCTTCCAGGGCAACGAGGTGCCGCTCACGTATTTTGAATTCACCACCCTGGCCATATTGCGGCTCATGAGCCACAGCCTGCTGGATGTGGCCATTCTGGAAGTGGGCCTGGGTGGGCGGCTCGATGCCACCAACATCATCGACGCCGACTGCGCCGTCATCACCAGCATCGACCTGGATCACACCGAGCTTTTGGGCACAGACCGCGAGAGCATCGGCCGCGAGAAGGCCGGCATCATGCGCACGGGGCGTCCGGTGGTGGTGAGCGACCCCATGCCGCCGCAAAGCGTGCTCGACCATGCCACCGCCATAGGCGCCGAACTCTGGCGATTTGGGCACGACTTCAATTACTCGGGTGATCGCCAGCAGTGGAGCTGGGCAGGCCGGGGGCGGCGCTATGCAGGCCTGGCCTATCCGGCGCTGCGCGGGGCCAACCAGTTGATCAACGCTTCAGGCGCATTGGCCGCCCTGGTGGCCTTGCGCAACCGTTTGCCTGTGACGGCGCAGGCGGTGCGCAATGGCTTGGCCATGGTGGACTTGCCGGGGCGCTTTCAGGTGGTGCCGGGGCAGCCTGCCCTGGTGCTGGATGTGGCGCACAACCCGCACTCGGTGGCGGCGCTCACGGCCAATCTGGATGCCATGGGTTACTTTCCGACCACCCACGCGGTGTTTGGCGCCATGGCCGACAAAGATCTGGGGCCCATGCTGGAGCGTATTGCGCCCATCATTGACCGCTGGTATTTCACCGATTTGCCCACGCCCCGGGCCGAATCGGCCGCCAAATTGGCTGAAAAATGGGCAACCCTGCCCCAAGGGGGGGCAAGGCTGAACCCAGCCACCAGCAGCACCCATGCCAGCCCGGCCCTGGCCCTGCAAGCCGCCCTGGATCAGGCCGACCCCGCTGATAGAATCATCGTCTTTGGCTCCTTCTACACGGTGGGCGGGGTGCTGCAAAGCGGCATTCCGCGCTTGCAGGCCAAGCATTTGGCCTGATAACGCCGTTCCAATCATCTCCATGGCCTTTTTCAAGATACGGTGGCCCGGCCAGAAGGGGCAGGACAGCCCCCCGCCCAAGGTGGGCCGCAGCCCGCGCTCCGCCCCTGCCGAGAGCGTTGAAGCCATGCGCCGCCGGGCGCGCCACCGCTTGGTGGGTGCGGCGGTGCTGGTTTTGCTGGGTGTGGTGGGTTTCCCGGTGCTGTTTGACACCCAGCCGCGTCCCATCCCTGTCGATATTCCCATCGAAATCCCCGACCGCGACCGTGTGGCGGCTTTGTCCGCACCGCCAGCCGCAGAGCCGGCATCCACCAAAGCAAAAACTGAGTCGGTCGAGCGCGCAGACCTGGCCACGCCATCGGCCGCACCGACGGCTTCGCCTGCGGCGCCGACGGCGCAGGCTGCGGCATCGGCCCCTGCGCGGCCTGCGGCTGCGCCGGCATTTGTGCCTGCCGCTTCTGCGCCACAGCGCAGCGAACCCAAGCCTGAAACCAAACCCGAGCCCAAACCAGACCACAAGCCGGAGCCTAAGCCCGAACCCAAACCCGAACCGCGGCCCCAAGCAGATTCCGAGGCCGCCCGCGCCCGTGCGCTGCTCGAAGGCCGCAGCGTGGACAAGCCGACGGCCCCTGCCGCCACTGGGCGTTTCATTGTGCAAATTGGCGCTTACGCCGAGGCAGACAAGGCGCGCGAGGTGCGCATGAAACTCGAACGCGCAGGGCTCAAAACCTACACCCAGGTGGCGCAAACCCCCGAAGGCAAACGCATCCGCGTGCGTGTGGGGCCGTTTGAGGGGCGTGCCGAGGCCGATAAGGCGGCAGCACGCATCAAAGCCTTGAACCTGCCGGTTTCCGTTCTATCGCTTTGATGGCGCACATGCCCCATGGCCACCTTGGATTGGATTTTTCTGGCGGTGCTGCTGGCCTCCATGCTGCTGGGGGCTTGGCGGGGCCTGGTCTACGAGGTACTGTCCCTCCTGGCCTGGGCGGCGGCTTTTGTGCTGGCGCAGTGGCTGGCTTCCGATGCGGCAGCGCTCTTGCCCCTGGAGGGGGCCTCGGACACCTTGCGCTACGCCGCAGGCTTTATCGCCGTGTTTGTGGTGGCAGTGTTCGCTTGCGGTTTTGTCGCCTGGCTGGGTAAAAAACTCATAGAAGCCTTGGGACTGCGCCCGGTGGACAGGGTTCTGGGGGCCGTGTTTGGTGTGCTGCGGGGTGCGCTGGTGCTGGTGGTGGCCGTTTTTGTGGCCAGCCTCGTGCGTTTGGACCAAGCCCCCTGGTGGCAGGAAGCACGCAGCGCTACGCTGCTGGCGCAATGGGTCAAGAACGATTTGCGGCCTTTGCTGCCGCAGGAACTGGGCAACCGTTGGCCTGCATGACAGGCCTTTTTGGATAGAAAGCAAGCTTTATGTGTGGAATCGTCGGCGTCGTCAGTCCTGCCCCGGTCAACCAGCTGATCTATGACGCCTTGCTGCTCTTGCAGCACCGGGGCCAGGATGCGGCCGGCATCGTCACCCAGGAAGGGCGCAAATTTTTCATGCACAAGGCCAAGGGCATGGTGCGCGATGTGTTTCGCACGCGCAATATGCGGGCCTTGCCGGGCAATATCGGTTTGGGGCAGGTGCGCTACCCCACCGCAGGCAATGCGTCGAGCGAAGAAGAAGCCCAGCCTTTTTATGTGAACGCGCCGTTTGGCATTGTCATGGTGCACAACGGCAACCTCACCAATGCGCACCAACTGCGCCGCGAGCTGTTTGACACCGACCACCGCCACACCAACACCGAAAGCGATTCCGAGGTGTTGCTCAACGTGCTGGCCCACGAGCTGGCGCGGGCCAGCAGCGGGGCGCCGCTGACCAGCGCCGACGTGTTTGCGGCCGTGCGCGCCGTGCACCGGCGCCTGAAGGGCTCTTATGCCGTGATCGCGTTGATTGCGGGCCATGGCGTGCTGGCGTTTCGCGATCCGTTTGGCATCCGCCCCCTGTGCATGGGGCGGGGTGCGGATGGCACGCTGGCATTGGCCAGCGAATCGGTGGCCCTGGAAGGCACCGCGCTGCAACTGGAGCGCGATATTGCGCCAGGCGAAGCGGTGTTTGTGCGCGCCGATGGCCGCGTCGAGGCCGAGCAGTGTGCAGAGCACCCATCACTCCACCCTTGCATCTTCGAATACGTGTATTTGGCGCGGCCCGACTCGGTCATGGACGGCATCTCGGTCTACCAGGCACGCCTGAACATGGGCGAGACGCTGGCCAAGCGCGTCATCTCCACCGTGCCGCCCAACCAGATTGACGCCATCATCCCCATCCCCGAATCCAGCCGCCCCAGCGCCATGCAGTTGGCGCAGCTGCTGGGCATCCCATACCGCGAAGGCTTTGTGAAGAACCGCTACGTGGGCCGCACTTTCATCATGCCGGGGCAGGGCGTGCGCAAAAAATCGGTGCGCCAAAAGCTCAACGCCATTGCCAGCGAATTCAAAGGCAAGCGCGTGCTGCTGGTGGACGACTCCATTGTGCGTGGCACCACCTCCAAAGAAATCGTGCAAATGGCGCGCGATGCCGGCGCCACCCAGGTGTACCTGGCGTCGGCCGCGCCGCCGGTGCGCCACCCCAACGTCTACGGCATCGACATGCCCACCCCCGCCGAACTCATTGCGCATGGCCGCACGGTCGAAGAAATCCGCCAGTGGATCGGCGTGGATGCATTGATTTACCAAGACCTGCAGGCCATGAAGCTGGCCGTGGGCAAGGTCAATGCGCAAGTGCAGGGTTTTGAGGCGTCTTGCTTTGATGGTGTTTACATCACCGGTGACATATCGGACGAAGAGGTGACCGCCCTCAACGAAGGTCGCAACCGTGGCGGTGAGGACGATGAAGAAGATACCTCGCGCCTGTCGTTGCCCAATGCGCAAGATGCCTGATTTTTTGAACTGAGAGAGCCACAAAGTGACCGAACCCAGCCTGCCCCCGGGCTTGCACCCAGACACACTCGCCGTGCGCGAAGCCGTCGCGCGCAGCCAGTGGGGAGAACACAGCGAGGCGCTGTACCTGACCAGCAGCTTTGTGCAAAGCGACTGCGCCAGCGCAGCACGCCGTTTTGCCAACGAAGAAGAAGGCTACACCTACAGCCGAACGGCCAACCCCACGGTCACCAGCTTCGAGCAGCGCCTGGCCGCCATGGAAGGCACGGAATGCGCCGTGGCCACCACCACGGGTATGGCGGCCATTTTGCTGGTGGCGCTGACGGTGCTCAAGGCGGGCGACCATGTGGTGTGCTCGCAATCCATGTTTGGCTCCACCATCAAATTGCTGGGCACCGAGATGGCGCGCTTTGGGGTGGAAACCACCTTTGTGTCGCAAACCGACGTGGCCGCCTGGGAGGCCGCTATCCGGCCCAACACCAAAC
>CAZRFF010000106.1:0-7460 GCA_964599265.1 uncultured Simplicispira sp.
GATAGATAACAAAATGTATATTCAATTTTTAATAGTCATCGTCAATTCATAATCCAAAAGGATCGACTCGAACCAAGGAAGACCATGACCACACTGGCTTTTGTCATGCTAGTAATTACCATTTTTACGGGATTGCTCGGCGCTGAAAGCGCCCCCGCAGACCGCAAAACCTTGCCACGAGCTACAGGCCTATGGACCTGGCTGACCACCGGCAACTGGTCGGCTAAATTGGGCGCTGGCTTGATTATTTTGGGCGTGGGTGCCTTGCTACGTTACATGCTCATCAACGTGGATTGGCCCCAAACTTGGAAGCTGGGCAGCGGTGTCGCCACCAGCATGCTTCTGACATTGGCGGCGTTGTCGTTGCGTGGACAGCCTGCACGGCGTGGCCTGCGTCTGGCGTTGGCAGGTGCCGCAGGTGGCGTGGCCTACCTCACGGCCTACAGCGCATTTGCGCTGTTTGGTTACCTCACACAAGCATCCACAGCCTTGTCGTTGTTGGTTTTGGTGGCCGTCTTGGTGGGGATGGTGGCCGTGCAGGAGCGGGCGCAATCCATGGCCGTTTTGTCCATGGTGGGCGGCTTTATTGCGCCCTACTTCGCGCTAGAAAAAGCGGCGCCGCTCACCCTCAACGGCTACTATCTTCTGCTCAGCGTGCTGGTCTCGATGATGGTGGGTTTGCGCGGCTGGCGTTCGTTGATTCACCTGAGCTTTTTGTTTACGCTGGCAGCTACGCTGTTTTTTGGGTGGTCTAATCATTATTTTGATCCATCGCATTACGCCACCATGCTGCCCATGCTGCTGGCGCTTTCAGCCGTGCATTTGGCCATGCCGCTGTGGGAAGCCCAACATGCAGGCCACAGGGCAGGGTGGCTGGGACGCATCGACCAAGCCTATGGATGGGCCCTGCCGCTGACGGCATTGGTGTTGGCCTTTCAGTTGTCATCCGGCCACACACAGGCCGCATTTGCCACCGCGTGTTTGGCAGGCGTTTGGGTGCTTGTGGCTGCAGTAGCCCAGTTTTTGCGCCAACCCAGCGCACGGTATGTCTGGCAGGCTGGCGCCATGCTGGCTTTGGCCTTGGCCATTTACCTGCATGCGTGGAATTTGCCCTGGTTTTTGTTGGGTATGGCACTGGCCTGCACGGCATATGTCGGCGCGCCACGCCTGCCTTTGTCACCGGCCCACCAAGAATGGCTGTCACTGTCCATGTTGTTGCTGGCCACAGGACACATCGCCCAGAGCGCCTTCACGCCTTCGCCCGCAAGTCTGTGGCGCACATCAGCCGAAAGTTTGTTCGTGGCATCGGCCTTGCTAGCGGCTTCCTTGATCGGGCAACGGCGCGGGAACCGCTTTGTCGATCCCATGGGATGGGTGGGTGGCGTGTGGGGCATGCTGACGCTCGTGAACGTGCTCCTTGATCTGCACCTGCAACACTGGTCGAGCATTCTTTTCATCGCGGCGCTAGTCGGCAGTGGCGCACTGTTTGCGCTGCGCCACCAAAAAGTACACCGCGCAGCGCCAGCGGTGATGGCGGTATGGCTGACGGTGAGCAGCCAAAGCGCTGCCACTGAAATGGCGTTGCCCTGGAATGCCCTGATGGTGTTTTGCACGCCGTTGGCCATGGGCCTGCTGGCACTCACCGCCGCTACGCACAACCACGGGCGCGACCATACCGAGAGTAAAGACAGCGGCATCGCCGGAGTGGTCTTGCTTTTACTGCCTTTGGCGCTGTGGCCCTGGGCACAAACCAGCGGGCAACAACTGAATTGGCGTGAGACGGCTTTCGGCTGGAGTGTGCTGATGAACGGTGTCTTCATCAGCTCCATCCTGGCGCAATGGCTGCTACCGCGCGACAGCCGCTGGCACCGCCACCTGGCTCCAGCGATGTTTTACCTGGTTGCAGCCACTTTGGCCTTGCATTGCACATTTCAAATTGAACGCGGAATGTGGGCGGTATTTTTTGAAGTACAAGCCCTCGCTTACCTGGCGCTGCGCGTGCGCTGGGCAGCACAGGAAGACAGCGACGAAACCACGTTGCGGCACCATATTTTGGGCGGAGTGGTGCTGGTCGCCTTGTTTGTGCAAGCGCAGGCACTGCGCTTGTGGGGCCCCCAGGTCGATGTGCTCACCATTTTGGATTTACCCAACATGGTGTCCCCGGTGCTGCTGTCATTGCTATGGGCCATCCTGGGAGCCATTCTGGCCATTGGCGGGCACCACTGGAAAGAGCGCCCACTGTGGGCTGCTGGCGCTGGCTTGCTGGTTTTGGCCGCTGGCAAAATTGTGCTCCTGGACTCGGGCACTCTGGGTTCGTTGAACAACATCCTGGCGGTACTGGCCGCAGGCTTGGCATTGCTTGCTGTGAGCTGGTGGGCCCCCTTCCCGCCGCCCCACCCATCACCCACCAGCCAGCGCAAATCCGTACGCACTGCGGCATCGGCCAGTGCACCGGTGAGTGCAGAAGTACCATGGGCCGCGGCTACCAACGGCCCTGGGTGGGCCAATACCGAACCCAACGCAGAGCCCGCCCACCAGGCACCCCCACCACAGCGCCAGCACCGCACCACCTCTGGCGCCTCCCGTAGCGCGGATACCCTTTTAGCACCGCCCAGTCCGAGCCTTTGGGGATGGAAGCTGACCCTTGTCGCCATCGTATTGGTAGGGGCTGGCTACAAAGCCTTTCACAAATCACAGCGCCTAGCCACGCCACCGCAAGCCACAACCACCGCCCCCAACACAGTGCGCCAATTCCCCCATGGAACAACGGCCCAAGATATGCTGATGCTGGAGCCGCCAGTGGCCACCACCAAAACACAAGCTCCAAAAATCGAACCAGCCCAAGACCCCTGCACTTTTGCGCAGCTCCATCTCCCCGATGGCGCGGAGATTTTGGCTGCCGGTGGCTACCAAGGGCGATCAACCTCTTTTCAAATCGATCAAAGCAACGACCCAGCAACCGTCTTTGATGTCATCGTCAACAAAACCACCCGCCCCGTGGCGCTGATGCTAGGCGCTTATTCACCCAGTATTTGGCGCTTGCAGTGGACGGAAGGCACCCAAATCCTTGCCGTACTGGTATCGGGATATTCCAAGCAAATCATCACAGGGCTGCCCGCATCCGTTCCCGTGATCAACAGCAGCCGGGGCAGCGCCTGCCCCCATTTTTACTACGTGACCGAAGACCAAAAATCAGCGCTCAATCCCGTTGCTAAAAAAGTCTTTGGTCGCGCCGTTGATCTCATCCACTACAGCGATTCCGCCGGTGCCTTGCGCATCGGCGATCCTCTGACCAGTGCATCCCGCATCGTGTCCACCACCCGGCAAGAACCCGAAAGTTTTCGGCTTCCAGGCACGCCCTTGGCCGGAAAAGACGGCCTAGCCGAAGCCGTGGCCAATGGTCAGATCCGTTTAGCCAGTGCTGCCGATTGGGATGCCTGGGCCGTGTACGAAGGCTGGATGAAAGACCTTCCTCCTGTGGCTGGCCAAGGACGTCCACGGGCCAAACGCCCCGAAGACTACCAAGCAGCCTATGTGGTGCTTAAGGCGTTTACCTACCCCGCCGGTTTAACGGGCGCACACTCAGTGACATTTTTGATTCCAGAGGGGGCTCCATCGCCCCAGGGCAACCCCGGGCACTCCCGCATTTTGCGCTACCGCGCTATTCAATGAGGGCACGCCCCGCACCCCTGCCCACGCAGCCTCAAGCCCCCACCACCCGCAGCACCTCGGCCCCATAGGCCTCCAGTTTTTTCGCCCCCATGCCGCTGACGCCTTGCAGGTCTTCGAGCGACGCAGGGTTGCGCTCGGCGATGGCGGCCAATGTGGCGTCGTGGAAGATCACGTAGGCGGGCAGGTTGTGCGCGCGCGCCACTTCGGCGCGCCAGGCCTTGAGGTTGATGAAGCGCACCTGCGCGTCCTGGCCCAGGTTGGCGGCGGCCACCGGCGGGGCGGCGGGGCGGCGCACCTTTCTGGAGGGGGTGGCGGTGTGGGCCGAACTCTCACGCAGTCGCACGGTTTGTTCACCCCGCAGCACCGGGCGCGAGGCGGGGGTGAGCGTGAGGGTGTCAAAGCTGTGGCCATTGTCCATGGCCACGCGGTGCACGCCCACGGCGCCAAGGGCCAGCAACTGGCGCAGCACACCGCGCAGTTGCTGTTCCGAATACTGCGCGCCCAAGCCGAAGGTGGAGAGCTTGTCGTGCCCGAACTGGCGCACCTTGTCGGTGGCTTTGCCGCGCACGACATCCATGAGATGGCCCACGCCAAAGGTCAGGCCGCTGGCCTCGTGCACGCGGTAAATGGTGGATAAGAGCTTGCGGGCCGCATCGGTGCCATCCCACACGGCGGGGGGGTGCAGGCAGTTGTCGCAATTGCCGCAGACAGCCGCCGCAGGCAGGCTGGCATCCACCCCGTCTGCATCCGTTGCCGCGCCATACGCCTCCCCAAAGTATTGCAGCAGGCGCACACGCCGGCAGTCGGTGGCTTCGGCCAAGGCCAGCAAGGCGTCGAGCTTGCCGCGCATCACGGCCTTGAAGTCTTCGCCCGCTTCGCCGTCGTCGATCATGCGGCGCTGGTTCACCACGTCTTGCAGGCCGTAGACCATCCAGGCATCGGCGGCCAAGCCATCGCGGCCCGCGCGGCCGGTTTCCTGGTAGTAGCCTTCGATGTTCTTGGGCATGTCCACATGGGCCACAAAGCGCACGTCGGGTTTGTCTATGCCCATGCCGAAGGCGATGGTGGCCACCATCACCACCCCCTCTTCCCGCAAAAAACGGTCTTGGTGCATCTGGCGCACATCGGCGGGCATGCCCGCGTGGTAGGGCAAGGCATTGACCCCCGCGTCTTGCAGGGCCTGGGCCATTTCTTCCACCCGCTTGCGGGACTGGCAATACACCACGCCCGCCTCGCCGGGGTGTTCGCGCTCGATAAAGCGCAAAAGCTGCACCAGCGGCTCTTTTTTTTCTTCGATGCGGTAGCGGATGTTGGGGCGGTCAAAACTGCTGACGAACTGCCTTGCGCCTTCCAACTGCAGGCCCTGGAGGATGTCGGCGCGGGTCAGGCCATCGGCCGTGGCCGTGAGGGCGATGCGCGGCACACCGGCGTAGCGCCCGTGCAGCACTGCCAACTGCCGGTATTCGGGCCTGAAATCATGCCCCCACTGGCTGACGCAATGCGCTTCGTCAATGGCAAACAGGCCGATCTGGCCGCGCGCGTGCAAGTCATCCAGAAGGCCCAAAAAGCGTTCGGTGGTCACGCGCTCGGGCGCGGCGTACAGCAGGGTGATCTCGCCACGCGCCAGGCGCCGCTCCACCTCCAGCGTTTGCTGCCAGTTGAGCGTGGAATTGAGGAACGCCGCCTCCACCCCCGCCTCGTGCAAGGCGCCCACCTGGTCGTGCATGAGGGCGATGAGCGGCGACACCACCACCGCCACCCCCCGCCCCTGCTGCTGGCGCACGATGGCCGGAATCTGGTAGCACAGGCTCTTGCCGCCGCCCGTGGGCATGAGCACCAGCGCATCGCCCCCGGCAGCCACGTGCGCCACGATGGCCTCTTGCGGGCCGCGGAAACGCTCGTAGCCGAAGACGTCTTTCAGGATGGAATGCGCGGGGGACAAAAAAATGCTCTTGAATGTATAGCTGGTGGCGCTTGATGGACGGGCGCTGGGGGCTGTTTTTTCTTGAAATTCCGGGCATATTGCGGGCCGGACTTGCGTGATTATCGACAATCGCGCAGCAGTCCCTGGCTGAAACAAAACGAAATAAACCGAAACCGCGCGGAGAAGACGCCGGGGCAGCGCCGCCGCACCATACAGGCCATGTTCCACCGCGTCTCGAAAGGACCCGCACCATGCAATCCTGGATCAAGAAAACCCTCATCGGCCTGTTCGGCGCCTCCATCCTGGTGGGAGGGCTCACCGCCTGCTCGGGCGGGCACTACCACCGCCACGGCCCCATGGACGCCGAGCGCATGTCCGAGGTGCGCGGCAAGGTGATGGCGCGCATCGGCGGCAAGCTCGACCTGAACGAAGCGCAGAAGCTCAAGCTCGCCACGCTGGCCGACAAACTGCAGGCACAGCGCGCCGCCTTCGTGGGCCAGGCGGGTGACCCGCGCGCCGAGGCGCAGGCCCTGGTGGCGGGTGAGAAGTTCGACCGCGCCCGCGCCCAGGCCCTGCTCGACGACAAGCTGCGCGCCGTGCAGGCCGGCGGCCCCGAGGTGCTCACGGCCATGGCCGACTTCTACGACAGCCTCAACGCCGAACAGCAGCAGAAGGTGCGCGACTTCATGCAGCGCCGCCGCGGCTGGATGGGCCGCCACGGCTGAAGCGGGGCCGCGCCATGACCGCCGCGCACGAACCCCTGCACCGGCTGGTGCACGACCTGCGCGCGCACGGGCCAGTGCTGCTGGCTGGCATACCGCAGCCGCACGACGAACTGCTCGCGCTGGTCTGGGGCCCGCGCTTCGACCGTGAGCACGCCCTCGGGCTGGTGGCGCGCCAGCCCGCGCACGCCGCGCTGGCGCTGCCCGCGCTGCTGCAGGCCGCCGACCGTTTCGACGCCTTGCACGCACCGGCCCAGCGGCGCCTGCGGCAGATGATCCTGCGCCACCGCGCGCGCAGCGGCGCAATGTGACAATCGGCCTCCATGCACCGCATCCTGCTCATCGACGACGACGAACAGCTCGGCCCGCCGCTGGCCGCCTACTTCCAGCGCTTCGAGCTGGAACTGGTGCAGGCGCTGCGCCCCAGCGCCGGGCTGGCGCAGCTCGCCCAGGGCGGCTTCGACGCCGCCATCCTTGACGTGATGCTGCCCGAGATGGACGGCTTCGAACTGTGCCGCACCATCCGGCGGGGCAGCGACCTGCCCATCGTCATGCTCACCGCGCGCGGCGAGGTCATGGACCGCGTAGTCGGCCTGGAACTCGGCGCCGACGACTACCTGCCCAAGCCCTTCGAGCCGCGCGAACTCGTCGCCCGCCTGCAGACCGTGCTGCGCCGCCGCCGCGTGAGCAGCCCAGCCGACGCACCCGGCCTGCTGGCATTCGAGGGCCTGCGCATCGATGCAGCGCGCCGCAGCGTGCAGTGCCTGGGCCGCGATGTGGAGCTGACCGGCACCGAATTCGAGCTGCTGCACCTGCTGGCGCGCGAGAGCGGCCGGGTCCTCAGCCGTGACGACATCCTCAACCAACTGCGCGGCCACGAGGCCGAGCTGTACACGCGCGCCGTGGACATCGTGGTCAGCCGCCTGCGCAAGAAGCTCGAACCGCTGGACTGCATCAAGACATTGCGCAACGCGGGCTACTCGCTGGCGCTGCGCCGGGTGACCGGATGAAGCACTGCCGCGACGGCGATCCGCACGGCCCCTGGCACCAGCGCGCGCGCCTGGCGCTGCGGCGCTCGCTGCGCTGGCGCCTGGTGCTGGTGTTCCTGGTGCTGGCGCTGGCGCTCACGGTCACCTTCATCG
>CAZRFF010000107.1:0-3452 GCA_964599265.1 uncultured Simplicispira sp.
TGACCTTGGCGTCGCGGCCGATCACGAACAGGTAGCGGCCCGAGGCCGACATGCGCGAGATGTGCACGGCGTAGCCGGTCTTGATGATGCTGATGATTTCCTTGGTGTCGCCATCGATCAGCGCCACTTCGCCAGCGTCACGCAGCGTGGTGGAGAAGATGTTTTCCAAGTTGTACTTGTTCATCTTCTTCTTGGGGCGATCCTTGGGAGCAACCGTCACCTTCCAGGTTTTCTTGGCATCGGCCAGGCTCCACTCGGGCGGGGTGGGCGGCTCTTGCTGCACGTAGCGGGCCATCAG
Organism: uncultured Simplicispira sp.; assembly: GCA_964599265.1. GTDB lineage: Bacteria > Pseudomonadota > Gammaproteobacteria > Burkholderiales > Burkholderiaceae_C > Simplicispira. Next base: position 299 of record CAZRFF010000107.1, read on the forward strand.
ATCCACGGTGGCTTCGTCGAATTCACCGGAAGTCTGCCAGTTGGGCATGCCAGCGGGCGAACCGTAGGCGATGAACACCTTCAGATAGTCGGTGCCCTTGGCCAGGGTCACGTCCGGGGTCAGGGGTTTGCCAGTGGCGCCCTTGCGCAGCACGCCGTGGCAACCTGCGCAACGCTCGAAGTAAATCTGGCGTGCCTTCTGGAACTCGGCTTCGCTCATGGCAGGAGCCTTGGCGTTCGAATCCTTGTGCATTTCAATGCCAGAGGCATAGGGAGCAGCTTCGTACTGCGCCTGGGGGCTCTTGACGTCGGTCGTAGCAGCTCCCGGCTTGGCCGGCTCTTGCGCGATGGCCGAAATTGCCAGGGAAGAAACTGCCAGGGCCACCAGGCTTGCCAGCTTGCGGGTTCTCATGGGAAGACTCCTTGTATGCCGCTGCCCGGTGGAAGAACCCCTCCCAGGGATTGCCCGCTGCGGGCTGCGACGATTGGATCCAGCGGGCGTTGGTTTATTATGCCTACTTGGCTTAGGGGTTTTGTTTGATCCAGAGCAAATTTGCACCTGATCTGCAACTTTTGTGCACCCCCTCCCGCCGATAATCCCGCCCAGGCCTTACAGGCCGCTTTCCATGCGTATCGCCTGCGCTTTTTGTGATTTTTCCCCCTTGTTTAAGCCCATGCACCCGCATCGTTTTGCCCCCCTCCCCCAACCCACCCCTGACGCGTGGCGCAACCTGGGCTACTGCATTGCCCTGGCCTGCCTGAGCATGGCGCAGGCGCAGGCCCAAACAACGGCGCCCCGGGCCCATGCCACCCTGCCCACCGTGGTGGTCAGCGGCTCCACGCGCGACCAGGCAGCGGACGATCTGCCGCAGTCCATCGACGTGATTGACGCCAAAACGATCACCGAACAACAAAGCCGCACTCTGCGCGAGACCCTGCAGGATCTGCCCAACACCTCGGTGCGCAATGCGCCAGCGCGTTTGGCGGTGGGGGCCGGCTCGGCATCTTTTGCGCGCGACGGCAACACGGGCATCAACATCCGCGGCATTGGCGGCAACCGCGTGCTCATGACGATCGATGGCGTGCGCCTGCCGCGCAGCTATGTGTCGCGCTCGGCCATTTTTGACCGCGAGTACCTCTCGCTGGAGTTGTTCAAGCGCGTGGAACTGCTGCGCGGCCCGGCATCGGCCCTGTACAGCTCCGATGGCCTGGCAGGCGTAGTGAACTTCGTGACCTATGACCCGATCGACTTTCTCCAACCCGCCGATGGCCAAGAGAGCAAAACCCTGGGCGGCCGCATCTCGGCCGGGTATGGCAGCAGCGACGACGGCGCCGCCGTGGCGGGCACCGTGGCGGGCAAGGCCAGCGACACCGTGCAATGGATGTTGACCGCCACCCAGCGCAATGCCCACGCCATGGAAACCCAGGGCACGGTAGACGCCCCCAACAGCCTGCGCACCACGGCCAACCCGCAAGACGACCGCGACCAGGCCTTGCTGGGCAAAATCGTCTACCGCCCCAATGGCATTCAGCGCCATACCGTTACGCTGGAGCACATCAAAAAACATTCCGATGTGGATCTGCTCTCCAGCCGTACCCCTGCGCCCTCCAAACCCACCGATGTGCTGAACGAAGATTCCCGCTACACCGCCCAGCGCGACCGCCTGGCCTGGGACGGGCGCTACGGCATCAACACCGGCTGGGCCGACCATGTGCGCACCCTGGTGGCGGTGCAAGATTCCCAGTCCCGGCGCATTGGTACCAGTGATTTGTTCAGCAAGGTACACCGCGTGCGCGACAACCGCTACGAAGAAAACGCCTTGCAACTGGGCCTGCAGGCCGACAAGGTGCTGCGCAGTGGCGAATGGACGCACCGCATCGTCTACGGTGTGGATTACGTGCGCAACCGCATCACCAACCTGTACGACGGCGTGGCGCCCCTGCCACCCGAAAATTTCCCACTCAAACGCTTCCCGGACACCCGCGAAACGACCAGCGCCCTCTACGTGCAAAACGAGTCGGTGGTGGGCGACTGGACGGTCACGCCCGGGCTGCGGCTGGACCATTTCGCCATCGACGTGACCAGCCAGGCAGGCTACTACCCGCCGGCCAAACATCCCGGCCAGTCGCTGTCCAAATCCGCCGCCCTGCCCAAGCTGGGCGTGCTGTACCGCGCCACACCCGCATGGAGCCTGTTTGGCCAATACTCCACCGGTTTTCGGGCCCCCGAACCCGGCCAGATCAACGACCACTTCGAGGCTGTTGCCGCGGGCCTGAACGTCACCATCCAACCCAATCCCCTGCTCAAGCCCGAAAAAAGCCGTGGTTTTGAAATTGGTGCACGCGGTCGCATGGAGCGCCTGAACCTGGATGTGACAGCCTTCACCAACCACTACACCAACCTTATCGTTGATGCCGAATTCATCCAGCAGGTGGGTAACAACCGCCTGTTCCAGGCTGTGAACATTCCCAACGCCCGCATCCATGGCCTTGAAGCCAAGGGCAGCTACGACATGGGTGTGGTGGGCGACGGGCGCCTGCTGGGCAACTTCTCGTGGGGCATGGCCAAAGGCACCAACCGCCAAACGGGCAAGCCGCTCAATTCAGTCGATCCATCCCAATTGACCCTGGGGCTGCGCTACGACACAGCGCCCTGGTCGGTGTTTGCCGATGTACGCCACTACGCCGCCAAAAAAGCCAACGACATCGACAGCACGGCCATCATGAACGCCCGTGATGGCGTGCAGTTCACCACCCCGGCCGCGACGACCCTGGACGTAGGTGCCCAGTGGCGCGTGCGCAAAGACCTGCGCCTGAATTTTGCGGTACGCAACCTCACCAACCGTAAATACTGGCTGTGGCCCGATGCGTATGGCCTGGCCACCGCATCCCTCACCAAAGACGCCTTCACCCAACCGGGGCGAAGCGCGCATGTGTCGCTGGTGATGGATTTTTAAAGGGCCGCGGCGATTCCTCACTCGGCCAATTGCTCATTGGTAGCGATGAGCCGGTTGACCAGCACGCGGATAAAGGCCTTGTCAAAGCGCGATTGCAATTCTTCCGACGCTTGGCGCAAGGCCGGGTTGCGGATTTTGAGCACCAGCACATCGGTTTCTGCCACGGCCGTGGCAGAACGCACCAGGCTTTCGGGCCGC
>CAZRFF010000107.1:3462-7421 GCA_964599265.1 uncultured Simplicispira sp.
GGTCATCTCTCCCAGGGTTGCCCCCGGCCCCAAGGTGCTCAAACGCCTGCCCTGGCGGCTGACGGCCACCTGGCCTTCGATGATGATGCAAAACGAGTCACCCGGCGTGTTCTCGCGCATCAGCACCGTGCCACGGTCCAGGCGGCGCCACTTGCCCAGGCGCATCAGCTCCCACAGCACCACATCGTGGAAATCGGCAAAAAACGGCAGGTTGCGCAGGCGGGCAAAGCGCTCCGACTCCGTATCTTGCGAGTGCTGGCGCGGCAGGCTGTGCGCCAAATCCATCAATGCCGTGCACCAGGCTTCCCAGGTTGCATAGCGATCTGCAGGGGTTTTAGCCAGGGCCCGCAGCAGCCATTGGTCCAATACGGCAGGCAAGGCCGGGCGCAGCAGGCTGGGCGCTGCGGGGTCGTCGTGGCCAATGCGGTAGAGCGTGGCAAAGTCGGTTTCGCCATCGAAGGGGCGGCGGCCCGTGAGCAGTTCGTACACCACCACCGCCAGAGAGAACATGTCGCTGTGGTGCGTGAGCGTGTCTTCGCGCACCTGTTCGGGCGACATGTACGAAGGCGAGCCCACCAGTCCGGCAATCTGCGTGGCCTCGCTGCGCAGCGACAGGGCCGCGCCAAAATCCGCGAGCTTGATTTCACCCGATTCGGAGAGCAGGATGTTGGCGGGCTTGATGTCGCGGTGCACCAGGCCCTGGCGGTAGGCGTGCTCCAGCGCCTGCCCACATTTGAACGCAATATCCAGCACCTGCCCCACGGGCAGCAGGTTGTCGGGCTGGGCGTGGTCTGACAGGGGTTTGCCCTGCACGTACTCCAGCACCAGGTAGGGCGGCAGCGCCTCTTCGTCGGCATCGAGCAAACGCACGATGTGCGGGTGGCGCAGGCGCCCGGCGAGCAAGGCTTCGTTGCGCAAAAGGCGGCGGTAGCGCTGCGCCTGCTCGGGGTCTTGCAGCAGGTGGGCATGCATTTGCTTGATGGCCACACGCCGCCCCAAAAAACCATCGAGCCCCAGGTACACCACGCCGCTGGCCCCTCTGCCGATTTCGCGTTCGATGCGGTATTTGCCAATGCTGGCGGGGGGGCTGGGCGGTGCGGCCATGGTTCAGCGCTCCGGGGCGATGGTTTCAGCCCAATCGTACAACGCGCCCAAAATGGCTTCGGCACGTTCATCGGCGGTTTCGGACAGCGCATCGATCTGGGCGAACATCTGCTCCAAGGTGCGTGCGCCGCCTTGGCCGTCGAACAGGCGTGCCGCGCGGTGCGCCTCCCAGCGCACACGCTCTGCATCGCCCAGGGTATCGGGAAAGTTGCGCGCCCGGTAGCGCCACACCAGTTCGTCCAGGCGTGAGTCTTCAAAACGGTGGCGTGCATGCGCCAGTTGCGGGCCGTCCATGGTGCGCAATTCGTTCAGGCGGCGGCGGTCGGCATGGCCCACAAAACCGCCGTACAGGTCTTGCTCAGGATCGGCAGCAGGTTCGGCCTGGCGGGCCCATACGTCGGCCCAGATGGCGCTCATATCGGGTAAATTGCGGGCGGCTTCGGCATGGCGCGCAGCCTGCGCCAGATCGATGCCCCAGCGCTGGGCCAAGGCGGGCGTCAGGGTATTGACGTTGCCCACCACCATGGGTGATTTGTTCAGGTGCACGCTTTTGAGTGCCAGGCGCGCCATACCCTCGGGCAAATCGGCCTGGCGTGTGAACAGGCGCTGGCGGATCTCTGGTGCGCCAAGCAAGGCGAGTTCTGAAGGGTCGTGCGCCAAATCCCAGGCCAGCAGCTCATTTTTATTGGTGGGGTGGCTGGCGAGCGGCCACATGACCGCCAGGCAGCCGCGTTCTGCCGGGAACATGCCGGAGATGTGCAAAAAAGGCTTTGCGGTCTGGGCCGTCGCCGGCAGGCGCAATTCGGCCAGCACACGGTCTTTTTTGTGCAAGCCAAAAGCAAAATCGAACAAACGCGGGTTGTGGGTGCGTACCAGGCGCGCCAGGGCGATGGTGGCCCGCACATCGGACAGGGCATCGTGCGCGGCCTCGTGCGCCAAGCCGTTGGCGCGGGTCAAGTGCTCCAGTTTGAAGCTGGGCGACCCGTCTTCTTTTTGGGGCCACACAATGCCCTCGGGCCGCAGCGCATAGGCCATGCGCACCACGTCCAGCAAGTCCCAGCGCCCGCACTGGTTTTGCCACTCACGCGCATAGGGGTCGATGAGGTTGCGCCAGAACATGTAGCGCGTGATTTCATCGTCGAAACGGATGGTGTTGTAGCCCACACCGACAGTGCCGGGCAATGCCATTTCGGCCTCGATGCGTGCAGCAAACGCGTGCTCAGGAATGCCCCGCTCCCAGGCCTGCTGGGGCGTGATGCCCGTGATCAGGCAGGACTGGGGGTCGGGCAGGTAGTCATTGGGGGGCTGGCAAAAAAGCTCCAGCGGTTCACCGATTTCATTGAGCTCGGCATCGGTGCGTATGGCCGCAAACTGCGCTGGCCTGTCCCGCTTGGGATCGGTGCCAAAAGTTTCATAGTCGTGCCATAAAAAGGTGTGTGCCAACATGCGCGCAAGAGAATCAACGGTAGTGCCACGAATGTAACCGCTGCAGCGCTGGCCGGGGGGCTGAGAAAGCAACAAGGCCCCGCAAGCGGGGCCTTGTTGCGTTCAGGTCAGACTGAAATCAGTTGGTGCGGGTGCCCACAACTTCGATCTCGACGCGGCGGTTCTTGGCGCGGCCTTCTTTGGTCTTGTTGTCGGCCACAGGCTGCTTCTCACCCTTGCCTTCGGTGTAGATGCGGTTCTTTTCAATGCCCTTGGTCACCAAGTAGGCCTTGACGGCTTCAGCGCGGCGCACCGACAGCTTCTGGTTGTAGGCGTCAGAGCCGACGGAGTCGGTGTGGCCCACGGCAATGATGACTTCCAGGTTGATGCCCTTGACCTTGGACGACAGGTCGTCGAGCTTGGCCTTGCCTTCGGGCTTGAGCACAGCCTTGTCGAAGTCGAAGAAAGCGTCGGCAGCGTAGGTCACCTTGGAAGAGGTGGGAGCAGCAGCGGCAGGAGCAGCAGGGGCCGCAGGAGCAGCAGCCGGAGCGGCGGGAGCAGCAGCCGGAGCAGGAGCGGGAGCGGCCAGAGCGCCGTCGCAGCCAGGAGCGGCCGTGGCGGGAGTCCAGTTGGCATCGCGCCAGCACAGTTCGTTGGTGCCGTTCTTCCAGACCAGCTCATTGGAACCGTTCTTCCAGTTGTCGATGGTTTGGGCGCCAGCGGCAGTTGCGAGCGCTGCGGAGGCGATCAGCATCGCCACTTTGTTCAATTTCTTCATGGTTCTCCTCGGGGGAAAAAATAGTGCAGCAGCGCTGCGGATATGGACGCCATTGGTGTCCACCACCAAAAAACGTTCGATTGATTGTGCCACACCCGCGCACAGGGTGCAGGCCCCCCAACAACGGCAAGCGGACTCCAGCCCTGTATTTGTTCCCAGTTGTTGCTATGAAACGACAAGCGCTTGCACCTACAATGGCCGACCCCTGCCCGGATCGTGGAATTTATGACCCAGTTCGCCAAAGAAACCTTGCCTATCAGCCTCGAAGAGGAGATGCGCCGCAGCTATCTGGATTACGCCATGAGCGTGATCGTGGGGCGCGCCCTGCCCGATGCGCGCGATGGCTTGAAGCCCGTGCACCGGCGCGTGCTCTACGCCATGCACGAGCTGAACAACGACTGGAACCGGCCGTACAAGAAGTCGGCGCGTATCGTCGGTGACGTGATCGGTAAGTACCACCCGCACGGCGACATCGCGGTGTACGACACCATCGTGCGCATGGCGCAGGATTTTTCTCTGCGCCACATGCTGGTCGACGGCCAGGGCAACTTCGGCTCGGTCGATGGCGACAACGCCGCCGCCATGCGCTACACGGAAATCCGCCTGTCGAAGATCGCGCACGAGATGCTGGCCGACATCGACAAGGAGACGG
>CAZRFF010000108.1:0-7331 GCA_964599265.1 uncultured Simplicispira sp.
AGGCCAGGCCCCGGTCACGCCGCTGCTCCCAGTCTTCGGGCAATAGCACCACCAAACGCTCCAGCACCGCCAGCGCCCGCCCCCAATCGCCTTGCATGCGGTGCAGCTCTTTCAGGTTGCGCAGCATGCGCGCGATGATGTTGCGTGGCGTGGACGCCTGCAGGTGGCGGTTAAGGCGCGTGGCATCCCCCTCCAAAGATTCCGCTTCTTGCGGCCAGGCAGAGAGCCGCTCCATCAATTCTTCACGCGAGAGCGATTTTCCAGTAAGTGGGTCCATCACGATTTGGCCCTCAGGCACCAGGGCCCGGACCAAAAAATGCCCCGGAAACGCCACACCCTGCACGTTCAAGCCCAAACCCTGGGCCAGCTCCAGCCAAAGCACGGCCAAGCTGACCGGGATCCCCCGGCGCGTGCGCAGCACCTCGTTCAAATAACTGTTCTCGGGGGCGTGGTAGTGGTTGACGTTCCCCCCGAAGCCCAGGGTGCCGTAGAAAAATTGGTTGAGCAGCCGCAGCTTGTGCACCCCCGGCGCATCGGCTGGCACACGCCGCCGCAGGCGCCACAGCAGGTGATCCACCTCTGCCAGCACCTGCTGGATATCGAGCTGCGGGCTCTCATCCTGGGCCAGGCTGGCAGCAGCCTCCAGCAGCGGAAAGCCTTCATCGCTGGAAACCAAAGAGGCAAAATATTCCAGCGGGGTGGGTGCAGTCAGGCAGAGCGTCATGGCAAGGCCCTGGTCTCAACGCCGCAGCAGCGACCGCAGCCGCAGCCCCCCCGCCCACAGCACGGCAAAGTACACCCCCGCAGCCGCAGCCACCAGCAAGGCCAGCAGGCCCGCGCGCTGCAGGCTGTGGGCGCGCATTTGTTCCCAGGCAAAATGCTCGGTACCCCACAGCAGCAACACCCCCATCAGGCAACTGGCCGCAGCCACTTGTAAGGCAAACAGCGCCCAACCCGGCGCAGGCTGGTAGGCCCCGCGGCGCAGCAGCCCCCACAACAACCACAGGGCATTGACCAACGCCCCCAACCCAATGGAAAGCGCCAGCCCGGCGTGCGCCAGCCAAGGCACCATCACCGCATTGAGCAACTGCGTGACCACCAGCACCACCACGGCGATCTTCACTGGGGTGCGGATGTCCTGGCTGGCGTAGTAGCCAGGCGCCAGCACCTTGATGGCAACCAGCCCCAATAGCCCCACCCCATAACCAGCCAGCGCCACGGCAATCTGGCCCACGTCGGCATCGGTCAGCCGCCCATGGTGGAACAGCGCGGCCACCAGGGGGCGGGCAAAAGTAAGCAGCGCCACGGCACAAGGCACGGCCAGCAACACCACCATGCGCAGCCCCCAGTCCAGCATGGCCGAATAGCGCGCCGCATCGCCCGCTGCACGGGCCGAGGCCAATTGCGGTGTCAGCACCACACCCAGCGCCACACCCAGCAAAGCCGTGGGAAACTCCATGAGCCGATCGGCGTAAAACAGCCAGGTCACACTGCCCGGCGCCAGGTAAGACGCAATCTGCGTATTGATCATCAACGACAGCTGCGCAACCCCCACACCCAGCAGCGCAGGGGCCATGAGCGCCAGAATGCGCCGCACCTCGGGTGTTTTCCAGGCCGCATGCACGGCACGCCATGTCAATCCGATATGCGGCAATAAACCCATGTGCCGCAAAGCAGGCCATTGCGCGCCCAATTGCAAAGCCCCCCCCAGCATGACACCGCCGGCCATGGCATAAATCGGCTCTACGCCCCGGGCTTGCAGCCACGGCGCGCCCCACCAGGCGGCAGCGATCATGCACAGGTTCAGCAGCACCGGCGTGACCGCTGGCACGGCAAAGCGCTTCCAGGTATTGAGCACCCCCGCCGCCAGCGCCACCATGGACATGAAGCCGATGTAGGGAAACATCCAGCGCGTCATGAGCACGGCAGCATCGTAGCTCTCGGGGTTTTGCCGCAGACCGCTGGCCAGCAGCCACACCAGCGCTGGCGCCCCCAGCACGCCCAGCACGCAAGTCAGCACCAGCGCCCACGCCAAGGCGGTAGCCACACTGTCGATCAGGGCCCTGGTGGCCTCTTCGCCCTGCTGCGCCTTGGCAGCAGCCAGCACCGGCACAAAGGCCTGGCTGAAAGCCCCCTCGGCAAACAAGCGCCTGAACAGGTTGGGAATGCGAAAGGCGACATTGAACGCATCGGTCAGGGCATTGGCCCCGAAGACCGAAGCCATGAGCAAATCACGCACCAGCCCCGTCACACGGGAGGCCAAGGTCAACAAGGAAACGGTGGAAGCGGCTTTAAAAAGAGTCACGGCGCACAGTGTATGCGCTGCCCGCGCCGTTCAACGTAACAAATCCACGTGGGCTATAATGTTCGGCTTTGCTGACATCATCCACAGACACTAGGAACACATACCATGGCATCTACCAAGCCCAAGAAAAAGAACCCCCGCCTGGCATCCGGCCGCAAACGCGCCCGCCAGAACATCAAGCTGAACGCAACCAACTCCTCGCTGCGTTCCAAATACCGCACCGCCGTCAAGAACGTTGAAAAAGCCGTTCTGGCTGGCGACAAAACCAAGGCGAGCGAACTGTTCGCCAAGATGCAGTCGGTGGTGGACACCATTGCCGACAAAGGCATCTTCCACAAGAACAAGGCTGCCCGCGACAAGAGCCGCCTGTCTGCCAAGGTGAAAGCCCTGGCCGTGGCCGCCTGACCCTCTTCAGGCAAACAGCCCGGGTGGCCTGCCACCCGCCGTTTGTAACGGGTGCGCTGTCAGCAAAAGCAACGAAGCGCCTTCACAGGCGCTTTTTTGTTGCCCATGCAAAGCCCCCACGCACCACCGCCTGTTGGACAATACGGCCATGACCCACACCAACGTCGATCCGGCCGAACTGGCCAAATTTTCCGAACTGGCCCACCGCTGGTGGGACCCAGAAAGTGAATTCCGCCCCCTGCACGAAATCAACCCTTTGCGGCTTGATTGGATCAACGGCCTGTCACCCCTGCACGGCCAGCGGGTGCTCGACGTAGGTTGCGGCGGCGGTATTCTGTCCGATGCCATGGCCCGCAAAGGGGCGCAGGTACTGGGCATTGACTTGGCCGCCAAATCATTGCGCGTGGCACAGCTGCACGCCCTGGAGGCCAACACCCCGCGTGTGGAGTACCGCGAAATCAGCGCCGAAGCCCTGGCCGAAGAACAACCGGGCAGTTTTGACACCGTCACCTGCATGGAGATGTTGGAGCATGTGCCCGACCCTGCCTCCGTGGTGCGTGCCTGCGCCCAACTCGTCAAACCAGGGGGCTGGGTGTTTTTTTCCACCATCAGCCGCAACCCCAAAGCTTTTTTGCTGGCCATCGTGGGGGCAGAATATGTTTTGAACATGCTGCCGCGCGGCACGCACGAATACGCGCGCTTCATCCGCCCCAGCGAACTGGCAGCCCATTGCCGCGACGCAGGCCTGGACCTGCAGCAGACACGCGGCCTGGAATACAACCCCCTCACGCGCCGCTACTGGCTCAGCAACGACACCAGCGTGAACTACCTGCTGGCCACCCGCCGGAGCGCCTGAACATGTTCCAAGGCATTCGCGCCGTCTTGTTCGACCTGGACGGCACCCTGATCGACAGCGCCCCCGACCTGGGCGCCGCCGCAGACAAAATGCGCACCGACCGGGGGCTGGCTTCGCTCCCCCTGGAACATTACCGCCCCATGGCCGGCGCTGGCGCCCGGGGCATGCTGGACTGCGCCTTTGGCATAGGCCCGGAAAACCCCGAATTCCCCGCCCTGCGCGAAGAATTCTTTACCAACTACCAGGCCTGCATGACCGAGCGCACCCACGCCTTTGATGGCGTGCAGGAGCTGCTGGAGCGCCTGCACCAAATGGGACTGGCCTGGGGCGTAGTGACCAACAAATCACGCCGCTTCACCGAACCCCTGACCCGCTCCATGCCCCTGTTCGCCACAGCCAAAACCGTGGTCAGCGGCGACACCACCCCCCATTCCAAGCCCCATCCGGCCCCCCTGCTCGAAGCTGCATCCCAATTGAGCCTCCCCCCCCAGCAATGCATTTATGTGGGCGACGACGAACGCGACATCATCGCAGGCCACGCCGCGGCCATGGGCACCGTCGCCGCCACCTACGGCTACCTGGGCCGAGAGACCCAAACCCAGCGCTGGGGCGCACACGCTGAAATACATTTTCCACTGGACCTATTGCAATTGCTGCAACTGTCCTAAAATAGCGCTTGAGGGGCTGTCCCGGTTTCGACGTGGGTTCGGAATTGGTGCGGTGCATGTCGAGCTTGAGTGACGCTCGTAAATCTCCATTCAAAAAAGTAACTGCAAACGACGAACGTTTCGCACTCGCCGCTTAATCCGGTGAGCCTTGCAACAGCACGTTGATGGGCTGGGCAAGGGGGTAGCAATACCTCCCGGCTGCAAGGGAATCCACATCAACTGGCACCGCGCCGGGTACCTTGGCGCGGGGCGAGATCCAAGGGTACTAGCTGTTTGCATAGCGTGCGCCTGCGCGATGCCGATGGCGAGATCCAAAACAGAACGCTAAACATGTAGATCTGCTCAAGGAAGGCTTGCGGACGCGGGTTCAATTCCCGCCAGCTCCACCATATACAAGGGCCTGGAAAATCTCCAGGCCCTTTTTCTTGCCTGAAATCCCCGCTTGGCGCGGGGTTCTGGCCGATGGGCTTACGGGTGTGGCGCAGCGTGATTAGAGATACATAATTGCGCCATTCAGAGGAGCCGATCATGGCGCATTCCGCGATGCTGCACGTCCGCGTGGACGACGAAATCAAGACGCAGGCCACCGAAGCACTGGCCTCGATGGGACTGTCGGTGTCGGATGCCGTGCGCATCCTGCTCAAGCGTGTGATCAGCGATCAGGCGTTCCCGCTGGAACTGAAGGTGCCCAACGCCGAGACCCGCGCCGCGATGGAAGAAGCCCGTGCGATGGTGAAGGCGCGCGCCGCCCGCTTCGATTCCGCCGACGCCTTGTTCGATGACCTCGAAAAAACCCGCCAGAGTTAAGCGGGCCGCGCTGCCACGGGCAAGCGATTACGCCAAGAGCTTTCGCAAGGTCTGGTAGCGGTCAGTCAACGTGGATTCGACTTCGAGGGTGGCGGGCATGACGCTCTCCGGTCAAAGAGGTGGATGCAGCATGGCTCCCGCATTACAAATCCAGACTGGCAGACGCAAACCACTGCCCTACCCCTGCGGCCATGCGTTCAAACACTCCATCCAGCGAGGGCGCTTGCGCCCCCCACAGCGCTTTCAGCACCGCATCGTTTTCAAACAGGCCGTGCAGATACACCCCCAGCACATTACCGGCTTGGTTTTGCCACGCCACACCTGCGATCAGTTCTCGCGCCACATCCCCCTTGGCGGCCATGGCGGGGTGCTGCGCTGTCTGGCCATGGTGAATTTCGTAGCCCCGCACGGGCACTCCGTGCAATGGCGCCCATGCCCCCTGCACTGGACCAAAGTTGTGCTGCACAGGACACACCGTTTTTTGCGCTTCAAAACTGGTCACCAAAGGCAGCAGCCCCAGGCCAGGACCGTTGCCGTCCACCCCCAGGGTGTCTATCAGTGCTTCGCCCAGCATTTGCAACCCACCGCAAATGCCCAGCACGCGCCCCCCGCCGGCTGCGTGGCGGGCAATGGCCCCATCCAATCCTTGTGCACGCAACCAAGCCAGATCCGCCGCCGTGGCCTTGGAGCCCGGCAGAATGACCATGTCCACCCCATCCACATCGGCAGGGCTGCGTGCCCATGACAAGCACACGCCAGGAATGTTTTTGAGGGGCTGAAATTCGTCCAGGTTGCTGATGCGCGGATAGGCCACCACGGCAATGCGGGTGCGGATAGCGCCTGTACTGGTGGCGCGGGCATCAAAAACGCCGTCCTCTTCAGGCAGACCGTGGTGGTATTGCATGGGAATGGTGGCCACCACCGGAACGCCCGTTTTTTCTTGCAGCATCTGTGGCGCTGGCGCCAGCAGCGCGGCATCGCCCCGGAATTTATTGAGCACAAAACCTTTGATCAGCGCACGCTCATCCTCTGGCAACAAGGCCCAGGTGCCATACAAATGCGCAAAGGCGCCGCCTCGGTCGATGTCGGCCACCAACAGACAATGCGCCTGCACATGGCGCGCCACACGCATGTTCACAATGTCGCTGTCGTGCAAATTGATTTCTGCGGGCGACCCCGCCCCCTCGATGACCACCACATCGTTCTCGGCACGCAAAGCATCCAACGCCGCAACCACCTGTGGCCACACCTGCAGGCTGCGCCCTCGCCAGGGCAATGCCGAAAGTCCGGCGTCCGCCTGCCCCAGCAGCACCACCTGGCTGCGCGTATCGGCCTCGGGCTTGAGCAGGAGCGGGTTCATGCGCACATCGGGCTGCGCCCGTGCCGCCAGGGCCTGGAAGTACTGCGCACTGCCGATCTCGCCATACCCCCCCGCGGGCGTTGCCACCACGCGGGCGTTGTTGCTCATGTTCTGCGCCTTGAACGGTGCCACCTTGAAGCCCAGGTTACCGTAGTACCGGCACAGCGCCGTGGTCAACCAACTTTTGCCGGCACCGCTGCTGGTGCCCAGCACCATGATGCACCGGGCAGGGCCTGGCAGGGTTTTGTCAAGGGTACGGAATGTCATGGGGCGCAACGATACCTGTTTCACGGGCATTTTTCTATTACGGCCCAACCTGCCGCGCCCAAGACCAAAAGCCAAGCTATAATTGCGGGCTTCGGAGAGGTGGATGAGCGGTTTAAGTCGCACGCCTGGAAAGCGTGTGTGGGTTAATAGCCCACCGCGGGTTCGAATCCCGCCCTCTCCGCCAAATGCAAAAAACCCTTGTAAGTCAAGCACTTACAAGGGTTTTCTTGTTTTGGGTGGTAGCAGAACTGGTAGCACCCCATGTCTCTGTCCCTGCCCATCTACAAGCTTGGTTCCAGCTTCTATCTGCACACCCGTATCAACGGCAAGCAGGTCAAGCGTTCGCTCAGAACGAGCTATCAACGGATAGCTATCATCCGTGCCATAGCTCTACTCAATGGCCTGACGATGCACAAGAAGCCCGACCTAAGCAACCTCAGCACGTATGAACTGGACTTGTCTCGGGGCATCCTGAAAGCAGATGGCGACGAGGACCACGCGAGGCTAATGCAGGCCCTACAAGCCATGCAGCAGATGCAGCCAGCCCAGGCGCAAGCACCCGCACCCATTGCAGCGCAAGCCTCAGCCGACGACCCGACCGCCTTGAAGCGGCTCTTCGTCATTTCCCATGGAACTTGACCTCACACCCACCAAACCACTCAG
>CAZRFF010000109.1:0-7328 GCA_964599265.1 uncultured Simplicispira sp.
ACCCACCACTGATGCAAAGGCGAACGCAAGTTCGCCTTTTGTTTTATGTAGCAGAAACATTGACCATGTTTGAATCCATCCGCAAGCACACCAAGATTGCGATGATTGTGTTGTTCTTGCTGATCATTCCATCGTTTGTATTGGTGGGCATCGACAGGAGTTATTTTTCCGGCAGCAGCTCGGTGGTGGCGCGCGTCGATGGCCACGACATCACCCAAAACGATTGGGACAACGCCCACCGCGCCGAGTCCGATCGCCTGCGCCGTGAACAGCCCAACACCGACGCCAAGCTGTTTGATACCCCCCAGGCCCGTTATGCCGCGTTGGAGCGTTTGGTGCGCGACCAGGTGCTTCAGGTGGCAGCGCAAAAAATGCATTTGGCCACCACCGATGCCCGCCTGGCACGCAGCCTGCAGGAAATTCCGCAAATTGCAGCCTTGCGCAAGCCCGATGGCACGCTCGATGCCGAGGCCTACCGTGCGCTGGTAGCCACCCAGGGCATGACGCCAGAAGGTTTCGAGGCCAGCATGCGGCGGGATTTGTCCCTCAACCAGGTCATTGGCGCCCCCATGGGTAGCAGCTTTGCCACGTCGTCCCAGGGCATGGCGGCCATTGGCCCGCTTTTGCAAGAGCGCGAGGTGCAGGTGGCCTTGTTCAAGGCCGCAGACCAGTCTGCCAAAGTGCATCCTACCGACGAAGACCTGCAGGCTTGGTACAAAGACCATACCGCCCAGTACCAGCAGCCCGAGCAAATTGCTGTGGAATACGTGGTGGTCGATTTGGACAGCGTGCGTGATGCCATCACTCTCAACGAAGACGATCTACGCACCTATTACAAAGAAAATCAGGCTCGCTATGCCGGCAAGGAAGAACGCCGCGCCAGCCACATCCTGATCGCATCGCCCAAGGATGCCCCTGCAGCGGAACGCGAAAAAGCCAAGGCCCAGGCAGAAGCCTTGCTGGCCCAGCTGCGCAAAACGCCAGGCGACTTTGCGGCGTTGGCCAAGAAAAATTCGCAAGACCCTGGCTCGGCAGCCAATGGCGGTGATCTGGGTTTCTTTGCCCATGGTGCCATGGTCAAGCCGTTCGAGGATGCCGCTTTTTCCTTGAACAAAGGCGCCATCAGCGATGTGGTGGAGTCTGACTTCGGCTACCACATCATCCAGCTCACCGACCAGAAAACACCACGCCAGCCCAGTTTTGAAGAATTGCGCCCCAAGCTGGAAGGCGAGCTCAAACAACAGCAAGCCCAGCGCAAATACGCTGAAATGGCAGAAACTTTTGCCAACACGGTGTATGAGCAGTCTGACAGCTTGAAACCCGTGGCCGACAAGCTCAAACTCAAAATCCAAACCGCCAAGGGCATTACACGCCTTGGTGGCAAGGGCGCGCTGGCCAATGCCAAATTTCTGCAGGCCCTGTTCTCCAATGAAGCCCTGGAGGGCAAGCGCAACACCGAAGCGATTGAGTTGGGTGCCAACCAAATGGCCGCTGGCCGTGTCACAGAGCATGTGGCCGCACGGACTGTGGCCTACGATGAGGTCAAAGACCAAGTGCGCCAGAACTTCATTGCCAGCAAGGCGGCTGAATTGGCCCGCAAGGACGGTGAGGCCAAACGCAGTGCCTGGGCAGCCAACCCTGACCAGGCCACAGGCCTGCCAGCCCCTGTGACGCTCTCGCGCGACCAGACCCAGGACCAGTCTCAAGCGATTGTGGATGCCGTCATGTCCACTCCGCCAGATGCTTTGCCCCAGTGGGTGGGCGTGGATTTGGATGGTGTAGGCTATGCCGTGGTCAAAGTGATTCGCATCAAGGACCGCGAAAAAATCGACCCCCAACTGCTGGCCCAGATGCGGCAGCAATACACCCAGTGGTGGGCCACGGCCGAAGGCACGGCGTACTACGAAACGCTGAAGCAGCGCTTCAAGGTGCAGTTCAAGGTTCAACGCCCGGGTGATACGGTTTCGACGGGCAATACAAATTAAATCCGAATTTTTCGGGTTATAATGCAAGGCTTAGCGGTGGCTATAGCTCAGTTGGTAGAGTCCAGGATTGTGATTCCTGTTGTCGTGGGTTCGAGTCCCATTAGCCACCCCAAATAAACACAGCAAACCCTGCTACCGAAATGGTAGCAGGGTTTTGTTTTTTATGGCCTGGCATCTGGGCACTGCCCCGGGTTACAGTCACCCCATTGCCCTGCTTGAAAAAGACGCGCCCCAAAAGGGCGTGGAGCAGTCAGGTTGCCAACGGAGTCATTCATGGACAAGCATTACCTCAATCCTTTGTTTACGCCCGAAACCGTGGTGGTTTTTGCCGGCAAGCAAGACGAGGAAGGGAGCGCCCACCCGCAGGCCCGGGTGTTGTACGAGGCCTTGCGCGCGCAGCGCTACACCGGGCGGATGGTGTTTTTGGACATCCATACGTCCGGCACCCTGGCCGATCTGGCGCAGAGCCGGGCCGACCTGGCCATCATTGCCTTGCCGGTAGAGGAAATCAGCGCTGCGCTGGAATTGGCTGGGCGCATGGGCTGCCGGGCGGCCATGGTGATTTCCAGTGGCATTGGGGCGGAGCAGGCGGCGCAGTTGCGCGCCGTAGCCGAACGCGAGGGCATGTTCTTGCTGGGGCCCAACGGCATGGGCATGCAGCGCCCGGCGATGCAGCTCAATGCCAGCATTGCGGGGCCTTTGGCGCGGCCGGGGCCGCTGGCGCTGGTGTCCCAGTCGGGGGCGCTCACAGCGTCCATTCTGGATTGGGCGCGCAACAATGCGGTGGGCTTTTCGTCGGTGGTGTCGCTGGGGCCGCATTCGGGGCTGGATATTGCCCAGGTGCTGGATTTTTTGGCTACCGATCCGCACACCCACAGCATCGTGATGTACCTGGAGGGTATTACCGATGCGCGCCGTTTCATGAGCGCGCTGCGCTCGGCGGCCAGTGCCAAGCCGGTGGTGGTGCTCAAGGCCGGGCGCAAACCGGCGGGCAACGAAGCGGCGCAGACGCACAGCGGTGCCATTGTGGGCAGTGACGATGTGTTCGATTCGGCCCTGCGCCGTGCGGGGGCTGTGCGCGTTCGTTCGTTCGTAGCCTTGTTCTCGGCGGCCAAATGCCTGGCCTCGCGCTACCGGCCCGTGGGCAAGCGCCTGGCCATCATCACCAATGGCGGTGGGCCGGGTGTGCTGGCAGCCGATTGGGTGAACGAAATTTTTCTCGACATGGGGCGTTTGTCGCCTGAAACCGTGGCGGCGCTCAAACCCCAGTTGCCCGCTTTGGCTTCGCTGACCGACCTGATCGATTTGTCGGAAGATGCCAACCCGGAGCACTACCGCCTGGCCATCGAAGCTGCAGCGCGTGACCGTGAGATCGACGGCGTGCTCGTCATCCATTCGCCCAAGCATGGCGTAGACCCTACGGAAGTGGCGCAGGCCGCAGCCCAGGCCAAGCGGCAGATCCATAAGCCTTTGCTGTCGTGCTGGATGGGCGATGCCACGGTGGTGCCTGCGCGCGGTGTGCTGCTGGAGGCGTCCATTCCCAATTTCCGTACGCCCGAGGCGGCGGTGGGGGCGTTTGGCAATATTGCGTCCTTCCACCAAAACCAACAGTTGCTGCAGCAGACGCCGCCGCCGCTCTCCGCCCTGGCGCGGCCAGACATTGAAGGTGCGCGGCTGCTGATCGAGAGCGTGCTGGCCGAGCGGCGCAAGGTGCTTACCGAGATGGAGTCCAAGACGCTGCTGGCGGCCTTCCATATTCCGGTCACGCGCACCATTCTGGCGCGGTCGGCACAAGAGGCCATGATGATCGCCACGCAGATGGGCTTTCCGGTGGCGCTCAAAATCGATTCGCCCGACATCCTGCACAAGTCCGACGTGCAGGGTGTGGTGCTGAACGTGATGAATGGCGCGGCTGCGCGCGACACTTTTTCCGAGATGGTGCAGCGGGTCGCGCGCCTCAAGCCCGAGGCGCGTATCAACGGTGTGACCGTGCAGAATATGGCGCCGGCACGGCGCGGCCGCGAGGTGTGCGTGGGCTTGGTGACCGACGACCCATTCGGCCCGGTGATTTCGTTTGGTGCCGGCGGCACGATGATCGAGCTCATCAACGACCGCGCCATGGAACTGCCGCCCATCAACCAGTTTTTGGCACGCAACCTGATCCAGCGCGCGCGCGTCGCTGAAACGCTGGGCGAGTGGCGTGGCGCACGGGCCGTGAACATGGATGCGCTGGAGCAAATCCTGCTGCGCGTTTCTGAAATGGTGTGTGAACTGCCGCAGCTGCGCGAGATGGACATCAACCCCATCATCGTGGACGAAAACGGTGCCGTGGCGGTGGATGCGCGCATTCTCATCGACCATGCGCCGCAGATGGTGGGGGGCGGAGCAGGCCGCTACGGGCATCTGGCCATCTTGCCGTACCCGGCGCGCTATGAGCAGGTCTGGCCTTTGCGTGGCGGGGGCGAATACACCATCCGCCCTGTGCGCCCCCACGATGCACAGATGCTGCAAGATCTGGTGCAGAGCCTCTCGCCGCAGAGCCGGTATTTCCGCTTTGTATCCACCATGGCCAAGCTGCCGCCGGCCATGCTGGCGCGCTTTACGCTCATCGATTACGACCGCGAAATGGCGCTGGTGGCTGTGGTCAAAGACCGCAAGGTGTTGGATGATGATTCCATCCAGGAGACGGAACGCATCGTGGGCGTGTCGCGCTACGTGACCAACCCCGATCTTTCCAGCTGCGAGTTCGCCTTGGTGGTGGCCGACGATTTGGCCGGCAAGGGCATGGGCTCGCGCCTCATGCTCAGCATCATGGACGTGGCACGCGAGAAGGGCCTTTCCACCATCGAGGGTTTGGTGCTGGCCAACAACCCTGACATGCTCAAGCTGATGCGCAGCCTGGGCTTTTCCATCAAACCCTACCCAGACGACCCCGAATTCAAACTGGTGGTGCACGCCCTGTAAAGGCCGCGCTGGCGCAAGTGGTGTGCGCCAGGCGCGGGGGCCATCCGGGCGTCAGCCTATCGTCATCAGGCTGGCATTGCCGCCAGCGGCTGCTGTGTTCACACTGACCGAGCGCTCGTGCACCAGGCGTTCCAGCGGCACAGCGCTGTCACCGGGGCGCAACCCGGTTACGCCCACGATGGGGCCGGTGCGTTGCGCCACGGCCTGGCAGACGGTGCGCAGGGCTTCGATGCTGCCATGGTGCAGCACGGCGTCGAACCACACATTGTCTTGCTGCCATTGGGCCACCAGGGAGATGTGTTCTTGCAGCGCATCGGGCAATTGGCTGCGCAGGGCTTCGTGGTCAGCGCTCCACACCGCTTGGCCACCCGCGGCAAGCACGGCGGCCAGTTGCGCCAGCAGGTCGGCGCTTTGGTCTGCCAGGCACAGCACACGGGCGCGGGACAGTACGCGGTAGGTGTTGCTCTCGCCGGTGGGGCCGGGCAGGGCCAGGGTGGTGCCGCTGGGGGTTTCGCGTGCCAGGCGCTCGCAGGCGGAAGCCAGGGCGCCGTCCTGGCGTTGCAAGGCCCAACTGCGCAAGGATTCCAAGGGCTGGAGCAGGGAAGCGTCTTGTGTGGATTGGCTGTCGGCGCGCAGCGTTTGCGCCAGTGCCCCTGCGGGGTAGCGCGCCAGCATGCGCAGCAGGTACATGGGGCCGCCTGCCTTGGGGCCAGTGCCCGAGAGGCCTTCGCCACCAAAAGGCTGCACGCCCACCACGGCGCCCACCATGTTGCGGTTGACGTAGATGTTGCCTGCATGGGCCTGGCTCAGCACCTGGACAATGGTTTCGTCGATGCGGGTGTGCAGGCCCAGCGTCAGGCCATAGCCCGTGGCGCTGATTTGCTCCATGAGGCGCGGCAGGTCTTTGCGGGCGTAGCGCACCACGTGCAGCACGGGGCCGAAGACTTCGCGTTGCAGTTCGCTGATGGCTTCGAGTTCGACCAGCGTGGGCGGGATGAAGGTGCCGTGCTCGGTGCCTGCTTGCAGCGGGGTTTGGTGCACACGCCGTCCTTGGGCGTGCAGGCGGTCGATGTGCGCGAGGATGCCTTTTTGGGCTTCGGCGTCGATGACGGGGCCCACGTCGGTGTTTAGTGCATCGGGGTTGCCCATGCGCAGCTCGCCCATGGCGCCCTTGAGCATGGCGACGATGCGGTCGGCAGCGTCTTCTTGCACGCACAGGACGCGCAGGGCGGAGCAGCGTTGCCCGGCGCTGTCAAAGGCCGAGGCCACGGCATCGCTCACCACCTGCTCGGCCAGGGCGGACGAGTCCACGATCATGGCGTTCTGGCCGCCGGTTTCGGCGATGAGCGTGACGGGGTTGCCTGCGGCGTCCAGCCGCCCTGCCAGGGTGCGCTGCAGGATGCGTGCCACTTCGGTCGAGCCGGTAAACACTACGCCCATGGTGCGCGCATCGGCCACCAGGCGTGCGCCCACGGTTTCGCCTTGGCCGGGCAGCAGCTGCACGGCGGCGCGGGGTATGCCGGCCTGCCACAGCGCATGCACCGCCTGGGCGGCGATGAGCGGGGTTTGTTCGGCAGGCTTGGCCAGCACCACGTTGCCCGCCGCCAAGGCAGCGGCCACTTGGCCCATGAAGATGGCCAGCGGGAAGTTCCAGGGGCTGATGCAGACCACGGGGCCCAACGGGATGTGGGTGCTGTTGTCAAAGCTGCTTTGCGCCTGGGCGGCGTAGTAGCGCAAAAAGTCTACGGCTTCGCGTACCTCGGCCACGGCGTTGCTGGCGGTTTTGCCCGCTTCGCGCATCAGCAGGCCCAGGAGCTGGGGCATTTGCGCTTCAAGCAAATCGGCGGCGCGCTGCAGGCTGGCGGCGCGTTCGGCAGGGGGCGTGGCCGCCCAGGGGGCTGCGGCCTCTGCGGCCCAGGCCAGGGCCTGGTCGGCGTTGGCGGCGGTGGCTTCTTGCACCTGCCCCACCACGTCGCGTTGGTCGGCGGGGTTGCGCACGGGCAGGGCCGGTGCAGAGGGTATGTCCTGGGCGAGCAGGGGTGCGGCGTGCCAGGGGGCCTGGGCGCTTTGTGCCAGTTGGCGGCCCAGGTCGTTCAGGGCCTGTTCGTTGGCCAGATCCAGGCCACGCGAGTTGCTGCGCTCGCTGCCGTAGAGCTGCAGGGGCAGGGGGATGCGTGGGTGCGGCAAGCCGGTGGCGCCTTCGGCCTGCGCGGATTGCAGCACGGCGGCCACGGGGTTCTGCACCAGGTCTTCCAGGGCGATGTTCGGGTCGGCGATGCGGTTGACGAAGGAGGTGTTGGCGCCGTTTTCGAGCAGGCGGCGCACCAGGTAGGCCAGCAGGGTTTCGTGTGTGCCCACCGGGGCGTAGATGCGGCAGGG
>CAZRFF010000110.1:0-7267 GCA_964599265.1 uncultured Simplicispira sp.
CCGCCCCCCCACCCCTTGGAGCACAACCATGAACCAGCCCGCTCACCTGCCCCGCAGCGCCGCCCTGGCGCTGGCCGGCCTGCTGCTGGCGGGCTGCTCTGCCCTGCCCGCGCCGCCCATCCGCCCCACGCTGTACGACCTGGGGCCGGGCGCGCAAGCACAGCCTTCCGCGCGCCAAGACCTCCCCCCCCTGGCGCTGGAAACCGTGGATTACGCCAACCTGCCCGATTCGGCCAGCGCGGTGTACTACCGCCTGGCCTATGCCAACGCACAGCAATTGCGCCCCTACCAGGCCGCCCGCTGGAGCCAGCCGCCACAAAGCCTGCTGCGCGAAAGCCTGCAAGCCCAACTGGGCCAGCGCCGCGCCATCATCGGCACCCAAGGCGCGCTGGCAGGCGCCCTGTACCAAGGCAAGCCCCCGGCGGTTTTGCGCGTCGAACTGGAAGAGTTCAGCCAGGTGTTCAGCGACCCGGAACACAGCACCGGCCTGGTGCGCCTGCGCGCCACCCTCACCCGCCCCACACTGCAAGGTGAAACCCTGCTGGCACAACAACTTTTTGTGGCCCAGCACCCAGCCGCTACCCAAGACGCGGCAGGCGGCACCCAGGCCATCGCCCAAGCTGTCGAGCAAGTGGCCCAGGACGTGGCGCAGTGGCTGGAGACTTCGGGCTATTAATGCCCCGCTGAAACTGGCGCTGCCCAGGCCAGGGCGCCGAAGGCGACTCAGGGGGGTGTTCCTGTCACTCGCGCATCAAGGCCTCGATCTCGTCGGCCTTGACCGGCACGCCGCGCGTGAGCAGCTCGCAGCCCTGGTCTTGCACCACGGCGTCGTCTTCGATGCGGATGCCGATGTGGTGGAAAGCCTCGGGCACGTCGGCAGCGGGGCGCACGTACAGGCCGGGCTCGATCGTCAGCACCATGTCGGGGCGCAGGATGCGGCTGGGGCGGTCTTTGATGGTTTCGCCCGAGAGCGGGTCTTTGCGCTCGCTCACCTGCCCGGCCTCGGCGGGCTCCACATAGCTGCCGCAGTCGTGCACGTCCAGGCCCAGCCAATGGCCGGTGCGGTGCATGTAGAAGCGGAAGTAGGCGCGGCGCTCGATCACGTCCTGCGCATTGCCGTGCTGGTTTTTGTCCAGCAGGCCCACGTCCAGCAGGCCTTGGGCCAGCACGGCAACGGTGGCGTCGTGCGGGTCGGTAAAGCGGGCGCCAGGGCGGGTGGCGGCAATGGCGGCCTCCTGGCTGGCCAGCACCAGGTCGTAGAGCGCACGCTGCGGGCCGGTAAAGCGCCCGTTGGCCGGGAAGGTGCGGGTGATGTCGCTGGCGTAGCTGTCGTATTCGCAGCCCGCGTCGATGAGCACAAGGTCGCCGCTGCGGATCGGCGCACGGTCGGCGCGGTAGTGCAGCACGCAGGCATTGGCGCCTGCCGCCACGATGGAGTTGTAGGCCGGCGCCTGGGCGCCCTGCGTGCGAAATGCGTGCAGCAGCTCGGCCTCCAGGTGGTATTCGCGCACCTCCTGGCCGGCGCGCAGCAGGGCCGCGCAGTGCTGCATGGCGCGCACATGGGCCCCGGCGCTGATCTGGCTGGCATGGCGCATCAGGGCCAGCTCGTGCGCGTCTTTGACCAGGCGCATTTCGTCGAGCAGCAGGCACAAATCGGCCTGGCGCGCGGGGCACACAGCGCCGTAGCGCACACGGGCGCGCACGGGGGCCAGCCAGCCTTCCACGCGGGCGGCCAGGCCGGCATGCGTGGCAAAGGGGTACCACAGGCAACTGCGGTTTTCCAGAAGGCGCGGCAGGCGCTGGTCGAGCTCGGCGGCGCTGCAGGCCTCGTCCACGCCCAGTGCGGCAGGGGCTGCATCGGGGCCCAGGCGGTAGCCGTCCCAGATTTCGCGCTCGGCGTCTTTGGGGTTGCAAAAAAGATGGCTGCGCCCATCGGCCGCAAGCACCAGGCAGGCGCCGGGCTCGGTAAACCCGGTCAGGTAATAAAAATAGCTGTCGTGGCGGTAGGCATGGTCGCTGTCGCGGTTGCGCAGGTGCTCGGGCGCCGTGGGGATGATGGCAATACCGCCCTCGCCCAGTTGGGCGGCCAGGCGGGCGCGGCGTTGGGCGTAGATGGACAAGGGAACGGTCAGGGTCATGGCTGCTGTGCGTTGAGTTCTTCCAGGCGCTCCGGGGTGCCTACGTCGGTCCAGGGGCCGGTGTAGAGGCTGGCGCTCACCCGCCCATTGTCCATGGCGCGGCGCAAGAGCGGTGCCAGTGGCGCGGCGATGCCCTGGGGGTTGCCAGGGGCAATATCGCACCAGGGCGGCGCAAACAGCTCCGCACGCAGCAGGGCGATGGTGCTGTAGGTGTAGCGCGGGCCGGGGTGTTCAGGCGGCAGGTTGAGCGCCAGGCCTTCGGGGGAAAGGCCGAAGTCCCCCCGCGGGTTGTGCGCCGGGTTGGGCACCAGCCACAGGTGGGCCAGCATGGTGCTGGCGGCAAAGGCCTGGGCGGCAGCGGCGTCGAAGGTAAAGCCCGGGGCAAACACATCGCCAGCCGCCAGCCAGAACACACCACCGAGCTGCGGCAGGGCCCGCGCAATGCCGCCCGCCGTCTCCAGCGCAGCGCCAAAATCGCGGCCCTCGTTGGAGTATGAAATCGATAGCGCATCGCGCTTGTCCAGCATGCCATGGGGCTCAAAAACACCTTGAAAATATTCGCTGATCTGCGTGCCCAGCCAGGCGGTATTGATGACCGCCCTGCGCACCCCGGCAGCCTGCAAGGCCTGCAAATGCCAGGCCAGCAACGGGCGCCCTTGCACCGCCAGCAGGGGCTTGGGGGTGTGGTCGGTCAGGGGGCGCATGCGCTCGCCCCGGCCTGCGGCCAGGAGCATGGCGGGGGGCTGCCAGGCAGCAGACAAGGAAGCAGGCAAAGGGGTAGCCAAAGCATTCATGACCGCACTGTAGGGCATGGCAAACCCCATCGCGATCGCCCATGCCGGGAGGGCCGTTAAAATCGGGGGTTTTCCCACCCCTGCTCCTGACCGGAGCCGCCCCCCATGGCCAATACCCCACAAATGGCGAATGCAATCCGCGCACTCGCAATGGATGCTGTTCAACAAGCCAATTCCGGTCACCCGGGCGCCCCCATGGGCATGGCCGACATGGCCGTGGCGCTGTGGGGCCAGCACCTCAAGCACAACCCATCCAACCCGCAGTGGTTTGACCGCGACCGCTTCGTGCTCTCCAACGGCCACGCGTCCATGCTGATCTACGCGCTCTTGCACCTCACGGGCTACGACCTGCCCTTGCAAGAGCTCAAGAACTTCCGCCAACTGGGCAGCCGCACCGCAGGCCACCCCGAAGTGGGCCACACCCCCGGCGTAGAGACCACCACCGGTCCGCTGGGCCAGGGCATTACCAATGCCGTGGGCATGGCGCTGGCCGAAAAGCTGCTGGCCGCCGAATTCAACCAGGAAGGCCACGCCATCGTGGACCACCGCACCTACACCTTTCTGGGCGATGGCTGCCTGATGGAAGGCATCAGCCAGGAGGCGATTGCCCTGGCAGGTGCCTGGAAGCTCAACAAACTCATCGCCCTGTACGACGACAACGGCATAAGCATCGACGGCCAGGTGCAGCCCTGGTTTGTGGACAACACCGCCCTGCGCTTTGTGGCCAGCGGCTGGAACGTGATCGGCCCGGTCGATGGGCACGACGCAGAGAAGGTCTCTGCCGCCATTGCCGAAGCGCACAAGCAAACCGAACGCCCCTCGCTCATCATCTGCAAAACGCACATCGGCAAGGGTTCGCCCAACCGCGCGAACACGGCCAAGGCCCACGGCGAGCCCCTGGGTGCAGAAGAAATCGTCCTCTCGCGCGAAGCCCTGGGCTGGAACCATGCGCCCTTCGTGATCCCCGACGAGGTGTATGCCGACTGGAACGCCCGCGCCACCGGCCACGCCGCCGAGCAGGCCTGGAACCAGCGCTTTACCGCCTACAAGGCCGCCTTCCCCGAACTGGCGGCAGAATACACCCGCCGCATGAGCGGCGACCTGCCCGCGCACTTCGCACAGACGGCCGTCGATGCCGTGGTGGGCGCCCACACCAAGCAAGAAACCGTGGCCACGCGCAAGGCCAGCCAGCTGGCGCTGGAGGCCTTTACCGCCGCCCTGCCCGAACTGCTGGGCGGCAGCGCCGACCTGACGGGCTCCAACCTCACCAACACCAAGAGCACGCCCAACCTGCGCTTTGACTTGGCTGGCAAGGTGGTTAAAAACGAAGCCGGCCAGGGTGGCCGCCACATCAACTACGGCGTGCGCGAATTCGGCATGGCCGCCATCATGAACGGCATTGCGCTGCACGGCGGCTACATCCCCTACGGCGGCACCTTCCTCACGTTCAGCGACTACAGCCGCAACGCCATCCGCATGGCCGCGCTGATGAAGCAGCGTGTGGTGCACGTGTTCACGCACGACTCCATCGGCCTGGGCGAAGACGGCCCCACGCACCAGTCGGTGGAGCATGCGGCCAGCCTGCGCCTGATCCCGGGCCTGGACGTTTGGCGCCCCGCGGACACGGCCGAAACCGCCGTGGCCTGGAGCGTGGCCCTGTCCAACCGCGAGCAGCCCACCGCCCTCTTGCTCAGCCGCCAGAACCTGCCCTACCTGCCCAAACGCAACCTGGGCGATATTTCGCGCGGCGCCTACGTGCTGGCCGAGCCCAAGGATGCGGGCCTCAAGAAAAAGGCCCAGGCCGTCATCATCGCCACCGGCTCCGAAGTGCAGCTCGCCCTGGCCGCACAGAAGCTGCTGGCCGCCAAAAAGATTGCCGTGCGCGTGGTCTCCATGCCCAGCACCACGACCTTCGACCGCGAAGACGTGAAATACAAAAAATCCGTACTGCCTGCCGGCTTGCCACGCATCGCCGTGGAAATGGGCGTGACCGACGGCTGGTGGAAATACGGCTGCGCCGCCGTGGTCGGCATCGACACCTACGGCGAATCGGCCCCGGCGGGCGTGCTGTTCAAGCACTTCGGCTTCACGCCCGAGAACGTCGCGGCCACGGTGCAGGCGGCGCTCAAGCGCCAAAAGGCCTGACCTTTCTTAGAAGGCTACTGACGTGCGTGACGACCTGCCTCTTTTCAAAGCCAGCTTGGCGCAAGTGCAGGCCAATCGCGCGCATCCGTTTCCGGTGGTGTCGCTATTCAGCGGTGCAATGGGCTTGGATATCGGTTTGGAGCAAGCCGGGCTGCGCACGGTAGTGGCTCAAGACATTGATCCCTGGTGCGTGGAAACTATCCGCCGCAATGGCCATACGGCCGTAGAGGGCGATTTGCGCCAATTGCTGCAAGACGACCCGTGCTTGGAGAGTGTGCTGCAAAACTGCGGAATGCAGGATCGGGAGATCTTTGCCGTCGTTGGTGGCCCACCGTGCCAGCCCTTTTCCACTGCGGGCAAGCGATTGGGGGTGCAAGATCAACGCGGCCAGTTGTATGAGCATTTCGTGCAAGTGGTGCGTCTGTTGAAGCCTCGCTTCTTCGTCATGGAGAATGTCAAAGGACTGGCCTCCATGCACAGTGAGCCTGGCGACTCCCATTCGCAACCTGTGCTAGAGCACATTTTGGAGATGTTTGCGCAGTTGGGCTATCGCACGGTGTATGGCGTGCTCGATGCGGTGCATTACGGCACGCCGCAGTTTCGGGAGCGTCTGGTCATTGTGGGCAGCCGCGATGGCGAAGACATCTTTTTGCCATTTCCAACACATTTCCCGCAGCACCAGAGCGCGCAGTTGCGCTGGCGAACGCTAGGCGATGCCCTTTTGGGATTGCCGGAAAGCGGGATCGATGTGGGCGCGTGCGCAAGGTTCTCGAATAACATTGCCCAGTACCTGAAGCATGTGCCTGAAGGCGGGAACTGGAAGAGTTTGCCTGCAGCTTTGCAACCGGTTGCCATGGGCGGCGCCTATGCGTCGGGCGGTGGCAAAGTGGGTTTCTATCGGCGTCTCAGCCGCGGTGAACCTGCGCCAACGCTGGTTACCAGCCCAGTGCAAAAGGCCACTCTGTTGGCACATCCTACGCAGCCGCGACCGCTGTCAGTGCGTGAATACGCCAGACTTCAGGGGTTTCCTGATGAATGGCGATTCGAGGGCTCTACCAGTGATTGTTATCGGCAGATCGGCAATGCGGTTCCCACTCCATTGGGGAAGGCACTTGGCCAGGCATTGATCGCAACGGCAACACAAACGGCTGTCGTTCGGGTCAAGAGAATGCGCGGTACTTCGGTACACAAACGTGTTTCTACAAACCACGCACCACTTGAAACGCAGGAGTTGGAGTGATTTCAGAAGCAATACTGCAGAAAAAGGTGGGTGAGCTCCTTGCAACGCTTTACAGCAAACGGTTAGCGGCCTTGCAAGCGCTGACGTTGGGGGATTTGCTGAAAAAGAATCCATACCTCTATCGGGCGCTAGGCGTATCGCGTCCGGTGGAGTTCATCGAGCAATCCTTGCAGGCCCGTATCTCCAGCTCGGATGAGACCATATTTGGCAACGACTTTTTCGAGCCGCTGGCTTTCTTTTCAGCGCAGCAAGCCCAAGCAAAAATAGCCACTGTCAGTGTGGGGGCGGGGGCCGGGCAGGATTTTGCGATCGAGACAGCACGTGAATATTGGGCTGTCGCGGTCAAGTCTGGAACCAATATCTTCAATGCACAAAGTGAAAAGGGCCAGTCTGCCGAATTTCAGCAGTTGCAGGCACGCTTGAAAAAACTGGGCAAGATGTTCCGCCCCATTATTGGTTACGGCTATGGGCGCAAAGCAGCACCGAAAATGGCCAGCCCCGTCGAACGCGTGGCGGGACAAAAATTCTGGGAGTTGCTGACAGGCGAGGTGGACTTCTATCTCCGCATTTCTCGTGCAATGGAAACTTTTGCCAAGGATCATGCGATCACCTTCAAGCAGGCCCTCGCTCTCAAGCAGGATGCGCTTTTGCGCGAATTCATGATCGGTTTTGTTGCTCCCAGTGGCCATGTCGATTGGGATGCAGTCGTTACTTTCAACAGCAGCGCCGTCGCGCCGCGACGAACTCGTACAACCTCTTCCGTTACTTCCAAAGGAGCTTCCTCATGACCATCAAGATTGGTATCAACGGCTTCGGCCGCATCGGCCGCATGGTGTTCCGCGCTTGCGTGCAGAATTTTTCGGACATCGAAGTGGTCGGCATCAACGACCTGCTGGAGCCCGACTACCTGGCCTACATGCTGCAGTACGACAGCGTGCACGGCCGCTTCA
>CAZRFF010000111.1:0-7181 GCA_964599265.1 uncultured Simplicispira sp.
CAGGGCGGCGTAGCGGCGGTCGCCGCGCTCGCTGCGCGGGTCTTGGGGCTCCAGGGCGGGCGGGGGCGTGTCGTAGCTGCGGCGCCACACCAGCACCTGCTCGTCGCCGTACTGTTTGGCCATGTCGGCCTTGTTCAGGCCCTGCAGCGCGCCATAGTGGCGCTCGTTCAGGCGCCAGCTTTTTTGCACGGGCAGCCAGGTGCGGTCCATTTCATCCAGGGCATACCACAGGGTGTGGACGGCGCGCTTCAGGACGCTGGTAAAGCACAGGTCAAACTCGTAGCCTTCGGCCTTGAGCAGCTTGCCCGCCGACATGGCCTGCGAGACGCCTGTGGGCGTGAGGTCCACGTCCGTCCAGCCGGTGAAACGGTTCTCCAGGTTCCAGGTGGATTCGCCGTGGCGGATCAGTACGAGTTTGTGCATGGTTTTCCCAGGAAAAAAGCAGGTCAAAACCCGTCATTCTAAAATTGCCCTGTTTGTTACACCAAGGAATGCTGTGAATTTCATCGCCGAGAACTGGTATCTGTTCCTTTTGGCCATCGTGTCGGGGAGCCTGCTCTTCATGCCCATGCTCAAATCGGGCGCCAACGGCCTGTCGCCTTCGGCGGCCGTGCTGCTGGTCAACCGTGAAAAAGCCGTGCTCATCGACGTGTGCGGTACCGACGAATACACCGAGTGCCACGTGGGCGGCGCCAAAAACGTGCCTGTGAACGACCTGGAGGCGCGTTTGCCCGCCGTGGTCAAGAACAAGGCCGTGCCCGTGATCATGGTGTGTGCCAGCGGTGCGCGTGCCACGCGTGCGGCCATCATGGCGCGCCGCATGGGCTACGAGAACGTGCAGGTGCTCGCCGGCGGCACCAAGGCCTGGCAAGCGGCGGGCCTGCCCATCGACAAAAAAGCCTGATCTGCCCAGAAGGAAACACGCCATGCAAGCCGTCAAGATGTACACCACCGCCGTGTGCCCCTACTGCACCCGCGCCAAGCAGTTGCTCAAGGCGCGGGGGGTGGAGCAGATTGAAGAAATCCGCATCGACACCAACCCCGAAGAGCGAACCCGCATGATGGAAACCACCGGCCGGCGCACCGTGCCGCAGATTTTTATCGGCGCCACGCATGTGGGCGGTTGCGACGACCTGATGGCGCTGGATGCGCGGGGTGGGCTGCTGCCCCTGCTGGGCGCTGCATAATCGGCGGTTTCGCGCCCGCAGCAGGAAAGCTTTCTGCAGCGGGTCTTTTTGTGGCCTGGCAAGGCGCCGGGCCTGGTTTGAGCTGAAAGATTTCCATGGCCGATCAAGATACCAACGACACCCCCGTGTTCCAGATCCAGCGCGTCTACCTCAAGGACATGTCGCTGGAGCAGCCCAATTCCCCGGCCATTTTGCTGGAGCAGGCCCAGCCCAGCGTGGACATCCAGCTCGGCGTGGAAGCCAACCCCGTTGCCGATGGGATCTTTGAAGTCTGCGTGACGGCCACGGTGCAGACCAAAATCCAGGACAAAACCGTGTTTCTGGTCGAGGCCAAGCAAGCCGGGATTTTTGAAATCCGCAACGTGCCTGAAGACCAGATGGGCTCCGTGATTGGCGTGGCCTGCCCGCAAATCGTCTACCCCTACCTGCGCGGCAACGTGGCCGACGTGATCAACCGCGCCGGCTTTCCGCCCGTGCACCTGGCCGAAATCAACTTCCAGGCCATGTACGCCCAGCAGCAGGCGCAGGCCGAAGGCGCCTCGCAACTGCCCCAGTAACCGGTTTTTTGGCCTTTGGCGCTTGTACAGCAAGCGCAAGATGCTATGAAAATAGTAGTTCTTGGTGCCGGTGCCTGGGGTACGGCCCTGGCCATCAGCGCGGCCCGGCACCCCGACGGCCACGCCGTGGCCCTGTGGGCACGCGATGCGGCCCAGGTCTCCGCCCTGCAGGCCCAGCGCAGCAATGCGCGCTACCTGCCGGGCGTGGGTTTGCCGCCGGCCTTGCAAATCCTGGGGGGTGACGCCCAGGCGGCCACCCAGGGCGCCGACCTGGTGGTGGTGGCCACGCCCATGGCGGCTTTGCGCGGCATGCTGCAGTCTTTGCACGCCAGCACCGTGCCGGTGGCCTGGCTGTGCAAGGGCTTTGAGGCCCCGGGCAGTTCGGGCCTGGGCCTGCTGGCCCACGAGGTGTGCGCCCAGGTGGCGCCGCACTTGCAAGCCGGCGTGCTCAGCGGCCCCAGTTTTGCCCAAGAAGTGGCCTTCGCACGCCCCACGGCATTGGTGGCCGCCAGCGAACATGCAGCGGTGCGCAATGCCTTGGTGCAGGCCTTTCACAGCCCCAGCCTGCGCGTGTACGCCAACGACGACATCGTGGGCGTGGAGGTGGGCGGCGCCGTGAAAAACCTGCTGGCCATTGCCACGGGCCTGTGCGATGGCCTGCAACTGGGCATGAACGCCCGCGCCGCGCTCATCACCCGGGGCTTGGCAGAAATCACCCGCCTGGGCCTGGCGCTGGGCGCGCGCATGGACACCTTCATGGGGCTGTCGGGGCTGGGGGACTTGGTGCTCACGGCCACGGGCGATCTCTCGCGCAACCGGCGCGTGGGCCTGCTCCTGGCCCAGGGGCAGACGCTGCAAGAGGCGGTGGCCTCGCTGGGCCACGTGGCAGAAGGCGTGTACAGCGCCCGCACCGTGGTGCAGCGTGCCCGCCATTTGGGCGTGGAGATGCCCATCAGCGAGGCGGTGGTGGCCTTGCTCGATGGCCGCCTGCAGCCTGCCGAGGCCGTGGCGGCGCTCATGGAGCGCGAGCCCAAGGGCGAATCCGCCTAGCCGCTGGCAGGAACGTCCTGCCATTGCCCGGGCGCCAAGCCCTCGATGCTCCAGGGGCCGATGCGCACGCGCACCAGGCGCAGGGTGGGCAGGCCCACGGCGGCGGTCATGCGGCGCACCTGGCGGTTGCGGCCTTCGCGGATGGTGATTTCTATCCAGCTATCGGGCACGCTCTGGCGCACGCGGATGGGCGGGTCGCGCGGCCACAGCGCGGGCGCCGGGTCGAGGCGCCGGGCCTGGGCGGGCAGGGTGGGGCCATCGTTCAGCAGCACGCCGCGGCGCAGCAGCTCCAGTTGCGCATCGCTGGCGACGCCCTCCACCTGCACCCAGTAGGTTTTTTCCATTTTGTGGCGCGGGTCGCTGATGCGCGCCTGCAGGGGGCCGTCGTTGGTGAGCAGCAGCAGGCCTTCGCTGTCGGCGTCCAGCCGCCCGGCCACGTACACGCCGGGCACATCAATGCAGTCCTTCAGGCCGCGCCAGCGCCCCTCGGGCGTGAACTGGCTGAGCATGCCGTAGGGTTTGCAAAAACGCAGCAGCCGGGGCGGCTCGGCGCGAACCGGCATGGACGGCTTGGGGGGCGTGCGGCGCTGCCCGGGGGGCAGGCCCAAAGTGGTGCGGGGCTTCATGCGGACAGGAACAAGGCCGGATCGACCATGGTGCGGTTGAGCATCACGCCCCAGTGCAGGTGGGGGCCAGTGACGCGGCCCGTGGCGCCCACCAGGCCCAGCGCCTGGCCGGGGGCCAGGGTGTCGCCCACCCGGCAGTCCATGCGGCTCAAGTGGCAGTACAGGGTGAGCAGGCCGCCGCCGTGGTCCAGCCACACGGTACCGCCGTTGAAGAAGTAGTCGCCCACGTCGATCACCCGGCCCGCCAGGGGCGCGGCGATGGGCGTGCCCGTGGGGGCGGCAATGTCCATGCCGCTGTGCGGATTGCGCGCCTGGCCGTTGAACACGCGGCGCAGGCCAAAGCTGCTCGAACGCGGCCCCGGCACGGGCGCGCCCATGCGCAGGTTTGGGGGGAGCGGGGTGGAGAAGGTGGCCATGACCTGCTGCTGGTGGGCGCGTTCGCGCTCAAAGCGTGCCTGGTCTTCGGGCGAGAGATCGACCGTGCGCGGCGCCACGGTGAGGCGCTGCTCGCGGTATGTCTTGCGGCCCACGCGGTAGCGGATGGCGCGTTCTGCGCTGCCGGCCGTGGCCTGCACACGCACTTCGGCTTCGCCCATGGGGGCGGAGAGGGGAATGCCCACCAGTGCCGTCCAACCTGCGGCATTGCCCAGCACCAGCACGGGAACGTCGCCCGCATGCACCACGGGCCGCTCGGGCGCCGGGCCCAGGGGCAGCTGGGCCACGCCGCCAGGCACCAGCGATGCGTGCGGCCACAGGGGCGGTGTGGGGGAATCGGGCGCTGGGGCCTGGGCGGATAGCACCTGGGCGCACCAGGCTGTGCCGGGGGCGAGCAGCAGGGCAGTGGCCTGCAGCATGCGGCGCCGGGGCAGGTCTGGCGGGTTGGGGTGGGTGGAAAAAGGGGCCATGGAAAAATGCTTGCAGCAGGCAGTGTAGGGCCAGGCGCAGGGGACGGGCCATGCGATGGGCGGTGCGCTGCAGGGCGCTTGCGCCATAATCCGCCCCCGTATGCCCTGTGTGGCGGTACGGCAAGCATCCCTGCCGTGCGTGCCAGCAGGGCATTGTCCCATCCGGGGCAAACCCTGGGCCACCCATGAGGCGGTCCTTCTCTTTTTTCACCCCTTCCCAGGCCCCGCAGCGCGGGCGCACAGGGCTGAAACCGCCTCCTTCCATTTTGAAAGCCACAGGCCATGCGCCAAGAACACGATTTCATTGGTATCAAAACCATCCCTCCCGACGCCTACTGGGGCGTGCACACCGCCCGTGCCGTCGAGAACTTTCCCATCACCGGCCAGACCGTGGCCCAAATGCCCGCGCTGATCCGGGCCTTTGCCTTCGTCAAGAAGGCCGCCGCCCACGCCAACCTGCAGTTGGGCGCGATCAGCCAGACCCAAGCCGACGCCATCGCCAAAGCCTGCGACGACCTGATTGCCGGTCGGTTGCACGAGCAGTTCGTCACTGACGTGATCCAGGGCGGCGCCGGCACCTCCACGAACATGAACGCCAATGAGGTGATCGCCAACCGTGCCCTGGAGCACCTGGGATTGCCCAAAGGCCGCTACGACGTGATCCACCCGAACGACCACGTCAACGCATCGCAAAGCACCAACGATGCCTACCCCACGGCGGTGAAGATCGCCACGTATTTCGGCATCCAAACCCTGCTGGAATCCCTGGCCGCACTGCGCGGCGCTTTTGAAGCCAAGGCCACGGAGTTTTCCAGCATCCTGAAAATCGGCCGCACGCAGTTGCAGGATGCCGTGCCCATGACCCTGGGCCAGGAATTCGCCGCCTTTGCCGCCATGCTTGCCGACGATGAAAAGCGCCTGCGCGAATCCGCCTACCTGATGTGCGAGATCAACATGGGTGGCACGGCCATAGGCACGGGCATCAACGCGCCCGTGGGCTATGTGGATGTGGTCACGCCCACGCTGGCCGAACTCTCGGGCGTGCCCGTCAAGGCCGCGGGCAACCTGATTGCCGCCACGTCCGACACGGGCGCTTTTGCCGACATCTCCGGCGTGCTCAAGCGCATCGCCGTCAAGCTTTCCAAGATCAGCAACGACCTGCGCCTGCTCTCCTCTGGCCCGCAGGCGGGCGTGGGCGACATTCAACTGCCCGCACGCCAGGCCGGCTCGTCCATCATGCCGGGCAAGGTCAACCCCGTGATCCCCGAGGTCATGAACCAGGTGTGCTTTGAGGTGATTGGCAACGACGTGGCCATCACCATGTCGGCCGAAGCGGGGCAGTTGCAGCTCAATGCCTTCGAGCCCCTCATCGCCTGGGCCTTGCACAAGAGCCTGCACCACCTGGCCCATGCCTGCCATACCCTGCAGGCCAACTGCGTGGAAGGCATCGTGGCCAACCAGGGGCTGTTGAGCGAGCGCATTGCTTCGTCGGTGACGCTGGTGACCGCGCTCAACCCGCTCATCGGCTACGAAAAGGCCGCCGCCATCGCCAAGGCGGCCATCGCTTCGGGCAAGCCGATCGCCGAAGTGGCCGAAGACCTGGGCATCATGGGCCAGGCCGAGATGCAAAAACTCCTGGTGGCTGAGCGGCTCACGCAGGCCGGGGCGATCACGGCAGAGCGCTGATCGCTATTAAAAATGTAGCCCTTTGTGCTTGTTGTGCGGGCGCTGGGGTTGGCTGGTGCGTCAAGCGCCATTGCCCAGCCGCAGGGCCCCGGCCGCCGCTTGCCGGACGGCGTCCGTCATGCGGTGCAGCGCCTGCACATCCAGCCGCCAGTGCTGCCAGTACAGCACCACGTCCACGGGCTTGTCAGGCGCCAGGTCGACGAGGCTGCCTGCCGCCAGGGCGTCGGCCACCAGGCGTTCGGGGGCCATGCCCCAGCCCAGGCCGAGCCGCATGGCATCGACGAAGGCATGCGACGAGGGCAGCCAGTGCACGGGCGGGCGCAGGGCGCGCCGGGTGATGCGGCGCAGGAAGCGTTCCTGCAGCGCGTCCTTGCGGTTGAACACCATCATGGGGGCGCTGGCCAGCGCCTTGGGGTTCACGCCCTGCGCAAAGTGGTGCTGCCAGAAACCGGGGCTGCACAGGGCCCGGTAGCGCATGGTGCCCAGGCGCAGCGCCTGGCAGCCCTGCACGGCCACCGGCTCGGCGGTGACGGCGGCCATCACGCGGCCTTCGCGCAGCAGGCGCGAGGAGTGGTCCTGGTCTTCGATGTGGATGTCGAAGGTGATGCCCGCGCCGCCGTCGCCCGCTGCTGCATCGGCCATGGCCTGCGGAAACCATGTGGCCAGCGAATCGGCGTTGACGCCCAGCGACAGCCGCGCGGCGGTGGGTGCGGCGCGGCCCGCGATGGTGGCCAGCGCGTGCGCCTCGCTCAGTGCCACTTGCTGCGCGTGGCGGTACAGCGCCTGCCCCGCTTCGGTGGGGGTGCAGGGGGTGGCGCGGCGCACCAGCACCTGGCCGATGCGCTCTTCGAGCAGCTTGATGCGCTGCGATACTGCCGAGCGTGTGACGTGCAGTGCGGCGGCGGCGCGCTCAAAGCTGCCTTCCTGGACCACGGCGGCCAGGGCGGCGAGTTGGGCGGTGTCGATGCCATACATGGTTAGAAATTTTAACGGTATATAAAAAAGTATCGCTATCCTAACCAGGTGAATGCATCCCACAATGGCGGCATGACCACGCTGAATGCTTTCGTCCACGGGTTTTCGTCCACCGCCATGCTCATCGTCGCCATTGGCGCGCAGAACGCCTTCGTGCTGCGCCAGGGGCTGCGCCGCGAGCATGTGGCGGGCGTG
>CAZRFF010000112.1:0-7156 GCA_964599265.1 uncultured Simplicispira sp.
CGTGTATGGGAGTTTGCGCCTTCGGTGGGGTGGGGTCACCCGCTCTCCTGCAGTGCGGATTCTAGGCCTGCCGAGGCATGCACCGTGCCGCGTCAGTGCTTATGCATGGCAATGCTTGCTTATGGCGCGGCTGTGGTGGCGCTGAGGGGCGCTTAGCGGCGGTAAGGGTTGTGGGGGTCGCGGTCGTAGCGGTTGGGTACGCCGTCGCCATCGCGGTCGCGGCGGCCACGCTCCCATCGGCCACGGTCCATGTGCCAATGGCCGTCGCGCTCCTGCCATGTGGGTGGACGGTACACATGGCCCGGGCGGGCCTTGACCCAATAGCCTTCCATCCACACGTAGCGGTTGTGGCGCCATTCCCAGTGGCCGGCAACCCACACCATGCCGTGGCGTTGGGGCGGCAGCACTTCATGGCGGGGCGGTGGCGGGGCCGTCTGGATGATGACGGTGGCATTGGTGCGGGCCTGCGCGACCGGCGCTGCGGCGCAGAGTGCCAAAGCAGCCAAGGCTGCGGCAGTGATGGCATTGCGGGTCATGCGATTCTCCTTTCAAGGTGGTAGAGCAAAAACCGACACCTGCATCATGCGGGGTGAATATGAATGTTGTGTGGTCTCTTTGTGAACGGGTGTGAACAGATGTATGCCCTGGGCCAGGGGTTTGTGCGGTTTGTCACGCTTTGCAGGCAAACGGTGTTTCGTGGGTGCCGTTTGGGGCATTGGGCATGATTACCCGCTACGATCGCGCGCATCCGCCACGTTGGGTTGGGCGGTGAATGGAAATTATGCAAACGTTGACGATCAAACGTGTCCTTGCCCCGGTGCTGCTGGCGCTGGGCCTGTGCAGCACCTTGCCTGCACAGGCACAAAGTGATGCTTCCGTCGTGTTGTCCATCATGCCGGTGGCGTCGGTGGTGGTTGCGTCAGAAGAAGCGTCCGCCGTTTCGGGCGCCGTGGCCGCCTTGCCGTTGGCCTTGTCGGCCGGGGGCGCTGTGCTGACCGTGAAGGCGGTTGAGGCTTCGGCCAAAGGCACGGTGTATGTGCTTGAGCGTGCTTCGGATGGCGCCCGCGTGAGCGTGTGGGTGGCGGGACGTGCGGCATCGGCCACAGCCCACGCCGTAGGCACGGCGGTCACGTGCAGCGTGATGGCCACGGGCGTCATTTTGTCGGCCGCGGGCGAGGTGTTGGCCTATGTGCCCAATGCCGCAGGCCGTGCGCTGCTGTTCAACGAAAAGCTGTAAACCATGCGCAGCGCGATGGTGATGGCATTGGCCATGGCGGCGCCTTGGGCCCACGCGGGCCGTTCGTGCGAACCCGTCAAACCCACGGTGGCTTTGCTGGAGCAGGGCATGCAATTGGCCCAGCGCACGGCGCAGGCGCTCGACGCCAGCGGCGCGCGCGTGGTGCTCCTGGCCCGTGCGGGCCAGAATCTGACCCAATACGGCGTGCACTATTCGCACATGGGCTGGGCCTATAAAACGGACGAAGGCCCCTGGCGCGTGGTGCACAAACTCAACGATTGCGGTACGGCCGAGGCTCGGGTGTACCGCCAGGGGCTGGGCGAGTTTTTCCTGGACGACCTGTGGCGCTACGAGGCGGTGTGGGCGGCTCCCACGCCCGAGGTGCAGCAGCGCTTGTTGCCCGTGCTGCAAGACAATGCCCGTGCCACACAACTGCACCAGCAGGCTTACAGCATGGTCAGTTATGCCTGGGCCACCAAATACCAGCAGTCGAACCAGTGGGCGCTGGAGACCTTGGCCGCGGCCATGGAACCCGGCAGCGTGCACACGCGCGAGCAGGCCCAGGCGTGGCTCAAATTCAAGGGCTACGAGCCCAGTGCGCTCAAGATCGGCGCCTTGACCCGGCTGGGCGGGCGGGCGTCCATGGCCAATGTGGCTTTTGATGACCACCCCAATGACAAACGCTTTGCCGACCGCATTGAAACCGTGACCGTCGATTCGGTGCTGGCGTGGTTGCAGCGCGCCCAGTTGTCTGCGCCTGTCCAGGCGCTGTCCTTGAAACAATAAGTAAAACCGATGGCAGGGCGTTCAGGGCGGGAACCCCTGGCCTGCAAAATGGCCCGCTTTACATGGGTGGGAGTTTGCTGTGAGCAAAGCATTGCGTTTGTCTGAAAAATGGTTCCGCCGAGGGCTGTGGCTGGTGGCCTTTGTGTTTGCGGGCTTCCTCATTGGCCTGGGCGGTACCGTCGTGGGGGATTTACCCAAGGTCGAAGCGCCGCTGCAATTGGATGATTTTTTGGACAAGGCCGCTGCCGCCCAACTGCGCGCACGCTCCAAAGAACTGCAACGGTCTGAATCGGATGTGCAAGAGGCGCTGGAGCAAGCCCAACTGCAGCGCAGCAAGGCGCGCAGCGAGACCCAGGCCGAGCATGAGTCCTTCAACCATTGGCTGGCCGCACGCAGCGTGACGCAGCGTGCCGAGCACGACCCCGAAGTGTTGGAGCGCACCCGCAAACTCGACGAGCTCAAGCTGGCGGAACGCCGCACCCAGCAGGCCGTGGAGGCGCAGCAGCAGGCCTTGCTCGATGCCCGCCAAGCGGCCCACACCACACGCAAACAACTCCAGGACATGGAGTCGCTGGCCCGTGAGGATCTCCAAAAAGCGTACCGCAAGGTGGAACTGCGGGTGTTCCTCTACCGCCTGGCCCTCACCCTGCCCCTCTTGGCCATTGCGGGGTGGTTGTTTGTCAAAAAGCGCAAAGGCACGTATTGGCCTTTTGTGTGGGGCTTCATCATCTTTGCGCTGTTCGCCTTTTTTGTGGAGCTGGTGCCTTACCTGCCCAGCTATGGCGGTTACGTGCGCTACGTTGTGGGCATTGCGGTCACGGCGATCGTCGGGCGCTACGCCATCGTGGCGCTCAACCGCTACCTGGAGCGCCAAAAACAGGCCGAGGCGCTGCCCGACCAGGAACGGCGCAAAGAACTGGGCTACGACGTGGCGCTGGCCCGCTTGGCCAAAAACGTGTGCCCGGGGTGCGAGCGGCCTGTGGATTTGAAGAACGAAAAGATTGACTTTTGCCCGCACTGTGGCATTGGTTTGTTCGATCGCTGCGGCCATTGCCAGACCCGCAAAAGCGCCTTTGCCCGTTTTTGCCATGCCTGCGGAACGGGGACTCCGGCCAGTTTGTGATTTTTGTGCCTTGTGCCGGCAAAGTATGGGATTGACACTGTTTGACAATCCAGGCCCTGTGGCTGTGGTAGAACCCCTGCTGTGGTGGTCGCTACAGGCGGGCCGCTGCGATTTTTCAATCGATTGCCAGGAGATACAACGCCATGGGTTTTTTCTCGAAAATTTTTTCCAAGATTTTTCCTTCGGCCAATGCCGCTGAGGTGGTCGTAGCCCCTCCGCCGGCCGACTCGGCGGCCCCCACCGCACCAGCTGCATCCACCATGACGGGCCCCGCCCCCATTGCGCTGGGCGATGTGGCCCCCATCCTGGACGCCATGCCAGGTGCCAAGGGCCTGAATTGGCGCACTTCCATCGTGGATTTGCTCAAGCTCCTGGGCCTGGACAGCAGCCTGACCGCGCGCAAGGAACTGGCTGCCGAACTTCACTACGGCGGCAAAGACGAACCGGGCTCTGCCGCTTGGAACATCTGGCTGCACAAGCAGGTGATGGCCAGCATTGCGGCCAATGGCGGCACTTTGCCCCCTGAATTGCGCCATTGATGCACAAACGCGGCGCTTGGGCTTAAACCCCCCTTGCCCTGTCTGCCTTGAACTGCGCACGGAACTGCGCAAACTGCCCTGTATCCAGCGCGTTGCGCACTTCCTGCATCAAGTTCAGGTAGTAATGCAGGTTGTGGATGGTGGTCAGCATGGGGCCCAGCATTTCGCCGCAACGGTCCAGGTGGTGCAGGTAGGCACGTGAGAAGCCGCCGCGCCCGCCCTGGTCCCAGGCCACGCCATCTTTGCCGGCGCAGGCGTGGCAGGTGCAGCTTGCGTCCAGCGGCTGGTGGTCGGCCTTGTGGCGGGCGTTGCGGATTTTCAGGTCGCCGTAGCGCGTGAAGATGGTGCCGTTGCGCGCGTTGCGCGTGGGCATCACGCAGTCGAACATGTCCACGCCCTGGGCCACGCCCTCCACCAAATCTTCGGGCGTGCCCACGCCCATCAGGTAGCGCGGCTTGTGCGTTGGCAGGCGGTGTGGCGTGTGGGCCATGATGTCCAGCATTTCGTCTTTGGGCTCGCCTACGCTGACGCCGCCCACGGCGTAGCCGGGGAAGTCCATGGCCACCAGGGCTTCGAGCGATTCCTGGCGCAGGTTCTTGTACATGCCGCCCTGCACGATGCCGAACAGCGCGTTGGGGTTGCCCAGGCGCTCGAACTCGTCCTTGGAACGCTGGGCCCAGCGCAGGCTCATTTCCATGGATTTGCGCGCTTCGTGCTCGGTGGTCTTGTGGCCGTTGGTCTCGTAGGGCGTGCACTCGTCGAGCTGCATGGCGATGTCGGAGTTGAGCACCGTCTGGATCTGCATGCTCACCTCGGGCGACATGAAAAGCTTGTCGCCATTGACGGGGCTGGCAAAGTGCACGCCTTCTTCGGTGATTTTGCGCATGGCGCCCAGGCTCCAGACCTGAAAACCGCCCGAGTCGGTGAGGATGGGCTTGTGCCACTGCTCAAAGCCGTGCAGGCCGCCAAAGCCCTGCATCACGTCCAGGCCCGGGCGCATCCACAGGTGGAAGGTGTTGCCCAGGATGATTTGCGCGCCCATGTCGTGCAGGCTTTGCGGCATCACGCCCTTGACGGTGCCATAGGTGCCCACGGGCATGAAGATGGGGGTTTGTACCACGCCATGGTTGAGCGTGAGCGTGGCGCGCCGGGCGTGGCTGGAAGGGTCGGTAGCGAGAATTTGGAACTGCAGCATGGGCGCGATTGTCCCAGATGGCCCGTTACACTGGGTGCGACAAACCCCAAGGAGGAAATGACCATGCCCCGTATCCTGATCGCCGTGGACGGTTCTGAACTGTCGCTGGACGCTGTGCGCCACGCCTTGCAACTGGTGCAAGACGGTTTGCGTGCCGACTTTGTGCTGGCCCATGTGCAGGAGCCAGCGTCTTTGTATGAATTGGTGGTGTCACGCGACCCCGACCGCATTGCCGCTGCCAGCATCGAGGCGGGCGAGCATTTGATGGCCTCTGCCCGGGCGTTGCTCGACGCTGCGGGGGCCCGGTACACCACCGAAATCGCCGTGGGTGACCCGGCGCACATGCTGGTGGACATGGCGGAGAGCGCGGGTTGCGATCACATCGTCATTGGTGCACGGGGGCAGGGGGCCCTGCGCAGCGCGCTGTTGGGTTCGGTGTCGCAAGAGTTGGTGCACACCAGCACGGTGCCGGTGACCATCGTCAAGCATGCCGAGGCGCCAGAGGCAGCAGACGAGGCGGGGGACGATTGACGCAGCGCCGCTGATGCCGCGCCGCCAAACCCCGGCCGCAGGGCCTGGTGCTCAGGCCGCCTGGCGGAAGGGCTGGCGTGGTGGCTGCAGCTTGCCATGCGGCAGGCTGGCCAGGCGCTTGAACATGGCGCGGCAATAGCCGCTGATCCACAGGCATTTGTTGAGCTCGTCCACGGGCAGGGGGCCGGAGATGACGACGATGTCGTTGGCAATGTCGAGCGCTCCGGCGGCGCGCAGGCGCCTGCGCGTATTGCGCGCCCAGGACTGGATGCGCGTAGGGCTGCCATGCTGGTGCAGTTCCCCCGTGTTCTGGTCGAAAGCGATGGCCACGGTGTCTGTTTTGAGCTTGAAGCGCCGCTCGCCTGTGATGGCGCTGGGGGTGTCGCGCATATCGTACAGGTAGTAGCTGCCGGCTTTGAGCTCGTATTGCAGGTCCATGGGTGTCTCTCTTTCGGTCTCTCTTCCTCTGGGGCCGTATTGTCGGCCAGGGCCGGGGCGGCAAGTGCCCGGAAAAACGCGGGGAATGCGGTTTTGATTGACCACCTTCGCAGCGGTTTGGTGGGCATTGTCCGCGCAATGCGCCAGGGGTTCAAGCTGGTGGCTGGGGCCTAAATGTAACGGCTTGTGCGGTCTTGCTGCAGGTCAAGATGGGTTGGGCTTGCGCAGGGTAAAGCGCTTGGGTGCGGTATCGCCCTGGGCGGTTTCGTCCGTCCATTCGCCCCGGATTTCGCGGCCGCAACTGCCTTGCACCACATCGCCGTGCCATTGGCCGCTGATGCGTGAGCCGTCCAGTGACTCTTCCAGCAGAAGTTGGCCCTCGCTCACTTCGCCGACGACGATGCTGCGGCTGCCTGGGCGCAGGATATGGCCTTTGACGTTGCCTTCCCATTCGGGGTGGGGGCCGAGTTCGAGGACGATGGGGCCCTCCACACCGGCCACCTCGGCTTGCCAGCGGCCCAGCAGTTCGGGCTGGTCCATTTGCTCTGCGGTGGGGCAGGCGGGGCGTGGGGCTGTGTGGGTACGGGCAGCGGCGGGTGCCGTGGGCGGGGCGCCGCAGGCGGTCAGCAGGCTGGCGCAGGCAATGCCGGCCGCCATGGCCAGCAGCAGGGGGGCAGGTTTCATGGTGCGGGGGGATTGGCTTGTGCCTTGCGGGCAAATTCGGCGCGCAATTGGCGCAGTTTTTCGCGCGGGTCTTCGCGCGCGGTGGTGGCCGACAGCGCCATCTCGGCGATGAAGCGGCTGGGCTGGGCCGCCACCATCTCGCGGCCCTTCTTGCGTTTTTTCGTCCAGCTCACGGCCAGCGTGCGCTGCGCGCGCGTGATGCCCACGTACATCAGGCGGCGCTCTTCCTGCAGGCGGGCGATGGTGTCGTCGCTCAGCTTTTGCTGGCGCCCGTCGTCATCGTCGAGCTTGAAGGGCAGCATGCCCTCGGTCACGCCCGCCAGGATGACGTGCGGCCACTCCAGGCCCTTGGAGGCGTGCAGTGTGGAGAGCGTCACCACGTCCTGGTCCTTCTCGCGCTCGGACAGGGTGGACAGCAGCGCAATGTTCTGCGCTACCTCCAGCAGGCTTTTGGTTTCCATCTGCGTGGTGGCGCCCGCCGTGTCGTCGATCTGGCCGCCCGCGCGCTGCGCCATCCAGTCGCAGAACTCCAGCACGTTGCTCCAGCGCCAGGCGGCCACCTTCTCGCTGTCCTCGCCGTCGTAGAGGTGCTTTTCGTAGCCGATCTCCTGCAGCCATTCGGT
>CAZRFF010000113.1:0-7145 GCA_964599265.1 uncultured Simplicispira sp.
GCATGGGGCCGACCCAGCGCACGGTGGATTCCATGCGCACGCCGGCGATGCGGCAGGACACCATGAGGTTCACGGCCAGCGGCGGGGTGAACTGGCCCAGGGCCACCTTGAGCGTGAGGATCACGCCGAACCACACCGGGTCCCAGTTGTAGTGCTGCATGATGGGCATGAGCAGCGGCACGAAGATCAGGAAGATCGAGATGCCATCGAGGAACATGCCCACGGTGATCAGCAGCGCGATCAGCAGCGACAGCACGCCGTATTCGCCCAGCCCGGAGTTCACGATGGCGTCGGCCACCGGGTCGATCACGCCCAGCGTGGACAGCGAGAACGCGAAGATGCCTGCGAGCGATACCACGATGAGGATCACGGCCGACAGCTCGCCTGCCTCGCGCAGGATGGGGAACAGGTCGCGCACGGTGATGGTGCGGTGGATGGCCATGCCCACGAACAGGCCGTAGAACACCGCCACCACGGCGGCTTCGGTGGGCGTGAACCAGCCCGCGCGCATGCCGCCCAGGATCAGCACCGGTGCGGCCAGGCCCCACAGGGCTTCGCGCAGGCTCTGCCAGAACGGGGGGCGGGGCATGTCGGCCTCCAACTGGCCCATGCCGTGCTTGCGTGCCAGCCACACGGCGGGCACGATGAGCGCCAGGCCCGCCAGCACGCCCGGCACCATGCCTGCCGCGAACAGCGCGGGCACCGAGGCGCCGGGCACCAGCACCGAGTAGATGATGAAGGCCACCGAGGGCGGGATCAGGATGTCGGTGGCCGCCGCCGCGCCGACCACGCTGGCCGAGAAGCTGCCGGGGTAGCCCGCGCGGTTCATGGCCGCGATCATCACGCCGCCCACGGCGGCCGCGTTGGCCGGGCCGGAGCCCGAAATGCCGCCCAGGAACATGGCCACGGCAATCGCCACCAGCGGCAGCATGCCGGGGCCGCGCCCGACGATGGCGACGGCAAAGTTCACCAGCCGCAGCGCCACGCCCGAGCGGTCGAAGATGGAGCCGACCAGCACGAACATCGGTATGGCCAGCAGCGGGTATTTGCCCAGGCCTGCGTAGAAGTTCTGCGGCACGGCGAGCAGGCCGAACCATTGCGTGTCGGCGTTGGCCAGGGCAATGGCAACTGCCCCGGCCAGCCCCAGGGCCGCGCCAATGGGCACGCCCAGCAACATCAGCACGATGAAGGCGGTAAAGAGCAGGGTGGCAATCATGGCTGCGCCCCGGTGTCCTGTGCATCGCGGGCCAGGTACTGGGCGTCGCTTTGGCGCGTGCGCTGGCGCAGCAGGCCGATGGCGCGCCAGGCGATGAGGGCTGAGAGCACAG
This sequence comes from uncultured Simplicispira sp., assembly GCA_964599265.1. Lineage (GTDB taxonomy): Bacteria > Pseudomonadota > Gammaproteobacteria > Burkholderiales > Burkholderiaceae_C > Simplicispira. Next base: position 1,329 of record CAZRFF010000113.1, read on the forward strand.
GCAGCCAAGCGGAATACCACCACTGCGGCACGCCAATGCCGGGCGAGGTTTCTTCGAAACGGTAGTCGTCCCACACCACGCGCAAGCTCACCACGGCGATCAGGGCAAACAACAAGGCCACCAGAGCGGCGCCCAGTTGCGCCAAGCGCCGGCGGCGGGTGGCCGAACCGCTGTCGCAGAAAAATTCGATGCGGATGTGCAGATCGCGCGCCACGGCCGAGGAGCCGCCCACCAGGGCCAGCACGATCATGAGGAACACGGATATTTCTTCCGTCCAGGCAAAGGACGAATCGGTGAAGTAGCGCACGATCACGTTGGCAAAGGTGATGAGCGCCAAGAGGGCCATGACCGAGACGGTCAGCCAGTCTTCAATGCGCAGGGAACGGGGTTCGGTGGGGCCAGCGTCGGGCGTTTCGCCCGGTGGGGGTGGGGTGGTCATGGGGAGGCAGGCGGCGTGGTGGTGCGGCGCAGTGCTGCAAGAAAGTGAAGCTGCATTATGTCGGGCATTGATCCCGTGCCAACCCGGCGTATACCCGGATTTTGAGCACCCCCGTGGGGTGTGGCGGCAAGGCGGTGTCGCCGGAGTGATAATTGCGCCGATGGAAACCAAATGGCTTGAAGACTTCGTCAGCCTGGCCGAGACGCGCAGTTTCAGCCGCTCCGCCCAATTGCGCCACGTGACGCAGCCCGCTTTTTCGCGCCGCATCCAGGCGCTGGAGGCGTGGGCGGGCACCGATCTGGTGGACCGCAGCTCTTACCCCACGCACCTGACGGCGGCGGGCAAGACGCTGTACGACCAGTCGCTGGAGGTACTGCAAACCCTGCAGAACACCCGAGCCATGCTGCGCACGCATGGCACGACCAGCCAGGACATGATCGAGTTCGCCGTGCCGCACACGCTGGCATTCACCTTCTTTCCCAACTGGGTGGCGGGCCTGCGTGACAAGTTCGGCCCCTTCAAGAGCCGGCTCATTGCGCTCAATGTGCATGACGCGCTCATGCGCCTGGTCGAGGGCAGCTGCGACCTGCTCATCACCTACCACCACGATTCGCAACCCTTCCAGTGGGGGGCGGATCGCTACGAAATGGTGAGCCTGGGCAAAGAACCTTTGGCGCCCTACAGCAAACCCGATGCCGAGGGCCGACCCCTGTACAGCCTGCCCGGCAAACCCCACGAGCCGCTGCCCTACCTGGGCTATGCGCCGGGGGCCTACCTGGGGCGCATCACCGATCTCATACTCAAACAGTCGAGCACACCCATCCACCTCGATCGGGTGTACGAAACCGACATGGCCGAAGGCCTCAAGGCCATGGCGCTGCAAGGGCAGGGCGTAGCCTTCTTGCCCTACAGCGCCGTGAAAAAAGACCTGCAGGCAGGCCGTTTGGTGAGCGCTGTGCCTGCAGGGGCCGAGCCGCTGGAAATGGTGATGGACGTGCGTGCCTACCGCGAAAAACCGTCAGGCAAAGAAGAACCCAAAGGCACGGCACAGGCCCTGTGGCAATACCTGCAGACCCAGGCGGGTGCCGATCTGGTGTAGGGCTGCGGCCATAAAAAATTTTCATGGTGATGACTGGATTCGGCATTGGAAATGTCGTTCCGTGAGGAATACCATTCCGCCCCTTGACCCTCTTTTCCCATGTCGTGGGAAGGCGGTTCGCACTGTGCCATCGCGCTGCGGTGGCCGAGGGCGTTTGGATGCTGCGGCATCCATGCTTGGGAGTCCGTATGACCACATTCAGAAACACCATCATTTGCCTGGCGCTGTTCTGCAGTGCTGCCGCCCTGCCTGCACAGACGGTGCTTGAGCGCGTTGCCGCGGGCGGCAAGCTGGTGGTGGCCTACCGGGAATCGTCTGTGCCGTTCTCGTACGTGGCGGATGGCAAACCCATAGGGTATGCCATGGATTTGTGCCTGCATCTGGCCGATGCCGTGCGCAAGAAAACCGGGCAGAAAAACATGCCAGTGGAGTTTTTGCTGGTCACGCCCGCCAACCGTGTGCAGATGGTCGAGCAGGGCAAGGCCGATATGGAATGTGGTTCTACGACGAACAATGCTGAGCGCCGACAAAAGGTGGAGTTCACGATTCCACACTTCATCACCGGCGCCCGGCTTTTGGTCAAGGCCGCCAGCCCCATAGACCGGATCGAGGACCTCGTGGGCAAAAAGCTCGTCTCCACCCAGGGCACCACCCCGCTCAAGGCCGTAGAGCAGGCCAACCGCGAGCGCCTGCTGGGCCTGAGCATCCTCTCCGCGCCAGACCACGCCAAGGCGGTGGAAATGGTGGAGCGCGGTGAAGCCGATGCCTTCCTGATGGACGATGTTCTTTTATACGGACTGGCGGCCAACCGGGCCGATCCCAAGGCGCTCAAGGTGGTTGGACGGTTCCTGACCACCGAACCGCTGGCCATCATGCTGCCGAAGAATGATCCTGCCTTTAAAAAATTGATCGATGACGAGATGCGCCACCTGATTACAAGCCGTGAAATCTACGGTATCTACGACAAGTGGTTCATGCGCCCCATTCCACCCAAGGGGGTGGCGCTCAACATGCCCGTGAGCTACCTGCTGCGCGATTTCTGGAAATACCCGACCGACTTTGTCCCGTTCTGAGGGCTTCCCCTCTGCGCGGTGCGTGCAATAGCGGTTACCATGGCGCGACGCTGCGCGGGCCATACACAGGGCACGCCGGAACCGTCCATTTCCCCTTCTTTTTTCGTTGACCATAAGGAGACATTCATGAAGAAAACTTTGCTGGTAGCTGCCATTACCGTCCTGGCAGCAGGCACTGCCATGGCCCAAACCACCGATACCCTGGCCAAGATCAAGGACCGCGGCTCCGTGAACCTGGGCGTGCGCGACTCTTCCGGCCTGGCCTTTACCCTGGGCGGCGGCAAGTACGTGGGCTTCCACACCGAGATGGCCGAGCGCATCATCGACGACATCAGCAAGGGCCTCGGCAAGCCATTGACCATCAACTACCAGGTCATCACCTCGCAGAACCGCGTGCCGCTGGTGCAAAACGGCACCATCGACTTCGAGTGCGGCTCCACCACCAACAACGCCGCGCGCCAGAAGGACGTGGACTTTGCCTACACCACCTACGTGGAGGAAGTGCGCATCCTGACCAAGGCCAACTCGGGCATCAACGGCATTGCCGACCTCAAGGGCAAGACCGTGGCCACCACCACGGGCACCACGTCGGTGCAGACCCTGCGCAAGAACAAGCGTGCCGAAGGCATCGACTTCAAGGAAGTCATGGGCAAGGACCACGCCGACAGCTTCCTGCTGCTCGAATCCGGCCGCGCCGACGCCTTTGTGATGGACGGCTCCATCCTGGCCGCCAATGCATCCAAGTCCAAGAGCCCCAAGGACTACAAGATGGTCGGTGAAGTGCTGTCCGTGGAGCCCATTGCCTGCATGCTGCCCAAGGGCGATGCCAAGCTGCAACAGGCCATGAACGACAGCATTGCGCGCCAGATCAAGGATGGCTCCCTGGCCAAGCTGTACGACAAGTGGTTCATGCAGCCCATCCCGCCGAACAATGTCAACATGAACATGCCGGCTTCGGAAGGCACCAAGGCCGCCTGGGCCAACCCCAATACCAAGCCCATGGAAGACTACGCCGTCAAGTAACGAAAACGCTTTCGTTTTGACGGTGTGAGCCCGCCCTGGCACAACTTTCCCGGGCGGGCTTTTTGATGGGGAATGGGCGCCCAGCAGGCGGCCCGCAGGAGGAGGAAAAATGGCAAAGCTGGACTTGTCGGTGTTCTGCGAGGACACCTTGACCAACGAGGTGGTCGTCGGCTGCTTTGCGAGTGGGCGGGATCAAACGTATCTGCAGTGGATGCTCAGCGCCTGGGGCTGGACGGTGGCCGTGGCGCTCACCGCGCTGGTGGTGGCGCTGGTGGTGGGGTCCATCATCGGAACCCTGCGCACCCTGCAGGACAGCCCCTGGCTGGTGCGTTTTGGCAATGCCTGGGTGGAGCTGTTTCGCAACATTCCGCTGCTGGTGCAGGTGTTTCTCTGGTACTTCGTCGCGCCCAAGATCGTCCCGGCCATGGGCGATGTGCCGCCCTTCGTCCTGGTTGTGTGCGCGCTGGGCTTTTTTACCTCGGCGCGTATCGCCGAGCAGTTGCGCTCGGGCATCATGGCCCTGCCGCGCGGCCAGCGCTATGCGGGCATGGCGATGGGCTTTACCACGGTGCAGTATTACCGTTATGTGCTGCTGCCCATGGCCTACCGCATCATCCTTCCGCCGCTGACCAGCGAGTCGATGAACATCTTCAAGAATTCATCCGTCGCGTTTGCGGTGTCAATTGCAGAACTCACGCAGTTCTCGCTGCAGGCGGGCGAGGAGACTTCGCGCCCCATTCCTATCTACCTGGGGGTGACGGTGCTCTACGTGATTTCGGCGCTGGTCATCAACCGCATCATGGCCTTCATCGAGAAAAAGGTGCGCGTGCCCGGTTTCGTGGCCGCAGGCGCTGCAGGAGGCCACTGACATGCTCAATCTCGATTTTTCTTTTTACAGTTGGTCGCTGGTCAACGACTTCATCCTCAAGGGACTGTATTTCAGCCTGGCGCTGACGGCCGTGGCCACGGTGGGCGGCATCTTTTTTGGCACGCTGCTGGCGCTGATGCGCCTGTCGGGGCGGAAGTTCCTGGAGGTGCCCGCCGTGATCTATGTGAACGGCATGCGCAGTGTTCCGCTGCTCATGGTGCTGCTGTGGTTCTTCCTGCTGGTGCCCATCATCATCGGGCGGCCCATTGGTGCGGAATACTCGGCCGTCATTACCTTTATTGCGTTCGAGGCGGCGTATTTTTCCGAGATCATGCGCGCGGGCATCCAGTCCATCCCCCGCGGGCAGGTTTTCGCCGGCATGGCCATGGGCATGACCTACAGCCAGAACATGAAGCTGGTGATCCTGCCGCAGGCCTTCCGCAACATGCTGCCGGTGCTGCTCACGCAGACCATCATCCTGTTCCAGGACACCTCGCTGGTGTACATCATCACCGCCTACGACCTGCTCAAGGGTTTTGAGACCGCCGGCAAGAATTTTGGCCGTCCCGAAGAGTCGTATCTGCTGGCGGCCGTCGTGTACTTCGTGATCTGCTTCTCGCTGTCCTACGTCGTCAAGCGCATCCACAAGAAGATCGCCATCATTCGCTGAACCCCTCCCGGAGAAACGCTGTCATGTCCGAAAAAATGATTGAAATCAAGAACGTCTCCAAGTGGTACGGCCCGGTGCAGGTGCTCCACGACTGCTCGGTCAGCATCGACAAGGGCGATGTGGTGGTGGTCTGCGGCCCTTCGGGCTCGGGCAAGTCCACCCTGATCAAGACGGTGAATGCGCTGGAGCCCATCCAGAAGGGCGAGATCATCGTCAACGGCACCAAGGTCAACGACCCCCAGACCGACCTGCCCAAGCTGCGCTCCAAGGTGGGCATGGTGTTCCAGCACTTCGAGCTGTTTCCCCACCTATCGGTGACCGAGAACCTCACCATCGCCCAGATCAAGGTGCTGGGCCGCAGCCCCGACGAGGCCAAGACCCGCGGCCTGAAAATGCTCGACCGCGTGGGCCTGATGGCGCACAAGGACAAGTTCCCCGGCCAGCTCTCGGGCGGCCAGCAGCAGCGCGTGGCCATTGCGCGGGCCCTCTCCATGGACCCCAATGTGATGCTGTTCGACGAGCCCACATCGGCGCTGGACCCCGAAATGGTGGGCGAAGTGCTGGACGTGATGGTCAGCCTGGCCAAGGAAGGCATGACCATGATGTGCGTAACCCACGAAATGGGCTTCGCGCGCAAGGTGGCGA
>CAZRFF010000114.1:0-7073 GCA_964599265.1 uncultured Simplicispira sp.
TGACCCGGGCAGTTTTGCACTCTCCATTTTCAATTCGGCAGCCAATCGCTTTTTGAACCTTGAAATCTCTGCCCTGGAGGCCGATGGCAAAGGCAAGGTGGTTTCCAGCCCGCGCGTGGTCACGGCAGACCAGACCAAGGCCATCATTGAACAGGGGACTGAATTTCCGTACCCTGTCACGGCACCCAACGGTGCGACGGTGATTGCGTTCAAAAAGGCCGTGCTCAAACTTGAAGTGACGCCCCAGATCACCCCCGAGGGCAACATCATCATGGACTTGGATGTCAACAAAGACAGCCCGGGTGAAATTTTGCTCAACGTCCGCGCCATCAACACCAAAAAGGTGAAAACCCAGGTGTTGGTGGAGAATGGCGGTACCGTGGTCATCGGCGGTATCTTTGAAATCGAAGAAACCGACGGTGAAACCAAGGTGCCTTTCCTGGGGGATGTGCCTATTGTTGGAAACCTATTCAAAACCACCAACAAGGAAAGCAAGAAGCGGGAAATGCTGGTATTCATTACCCCCAAGGTGATTACAGACCGCGTCTCCGTGCGCTGATGATTTAAACGTGACAGAGGAAGAGAACAATGCGTAAATTATTCAAGACCATGCTGCTGGCCGCCGCCGCAGCCACCCTTGGGGCCTGCGGTGGTGGGGGCGGTAGCCCGGGGGATACCAACCTGGAATACACCATCAGCCTGAAGGCTGATACCACTGTATTGCCCATTAACCTGGCCAATGAGACCCCTGGAATTGGCAACTATTCTGGAATTGGCGCCTATGCGCGTTACACCACGGTCTTGCACGTTCAAGCCATGGAAGGTAAGAAGCCCATCCTGGATGGCAAAGAGATTTTTGCCTGTAATTTGTCCGGCGGTTTGAAATCCGGTGCGCTGTATTACCTGGATGGTAAAGATGAGCACATGGTCGAAATAGACGATGGCATGGGCGGCAAGATCAAGATACCGGGCGCCTACCGCAGTATCGTGCTCGATTCCAACGCTGGCGGGGCATCCTTCCACTTCCATGCAGGAGATGAGGCCGGCCCGGTGCAAATCCGTTGCGCCGTGACCAACCCCACGGACAAGCAGGTTTCCAGTGCGATTGTTAATCTCACAGTGGGGGCCAATACCGGTAAACCTGCGAGTGTGGTCGGCACCATCCAGGCTCCGCGTTACCTGGGATCCCAGAGCAATAAGCAGAGCCTGCCTACCAGTGTGGGTGTGAGCGTGGATGTCAAGGACGATGCCAACCAGCCGATTCCTAACCCCGCGAATGCCAACGTGCAGGTACGTATTTTGCCGTTTGGTGCTTCCGCCGGGGCTCGTCTGTTGTCGGGCTCTCAGCAAGGCAGTGTGGTGCAGGTCAAAACCATCAATGGCATTGGTCAGTTTGCAGTATCCAGCGGCCCCAGCGCTGGCGTGATCCTGCTGGAGTTGACCACTGACCGGGCCGATAACGATGTGACCAATGGCATCCAGGATGCGGTGAGGCAGCTTAGGGTGGTGACCGTACACAACGCCGTGGCCTCTGTGCCTCTGACCATCAAGGATACGGAGTTGAGCGTAACCAATGGTATGCCATACAACTTCGCTTTGACAGCCGAGGGGGGTGTTCCGCCCTATGTGTGGTCTAGCAGCGCGTTGCCAGGTGGCCTGAGCCTGAGTGCAGACGGCATCGTTTCCGGGACGCCTGCAGTCAAAGATGGAACCTACGATGTGACTTTGACCGTGGTGGATGAAACGGGGAATCCGGTGTCCAAAAATATCAAGGTCAAGGTTTCTGGGGCGTTTGCAATCGATGGCTGCACAAGCGATACCGCCACGCCATGTAGTTTGCCAGCGGGCAAGGTCGGCAGTGTCTATTCTTATACGCTGTCGCTCTCCATTGGTGATCTCTCTGTGCCCGTGGTGTGGGCTGTGACTGGCAATTTGCCATCAGGCCTGACGCTGGCTGCTGACGGAACCATCTCTGGCACTCCAACGGCTGCTGGTACCTATGTGTTCATCGTGAAGGCAACTCGGGGTAGTATCGTCATCAGTCGCCAAGTGCAGATCGTCGTTAGCTAATGCGACGGCGTTTATGGGCAGTTGGGGGGCATTGACCTACAATCCCCCTCTGTCCTGAGTCCCAACCACAGCCCCTTGGACGGTTCCAAGGGGCTGTTTGCTTTTTAAAACCGCCCGCCAATGCAGGAAACCACCCACGCCGCTTCTTTTGAGTCTGATCCACCCCAATGCGCCCGCCAGTGTGTGGATATTGATCTCGGTGATCGCAGCTACCCCATTGAAATCGCAGACAACCTGTTAGCAGATCTGCACCAGCACCCGGCATTGCCCGCGTCAGCCTCCGCCTTGATCGTCTCCAACACCACGGTCTGGCCGCTGCACGGCGCTGTACTGATGGGGGCGCTCCAGCAGCGTTATGCCCAGGTGCACGTGGTGCAACTCCCCGATGGTGAAGAACACAAAACCTGGCAGACCCTGAATCTCATCTTCGACGCGCTGCTACAGCATGGCTGTGACCGCAAAACGGTTTTGTTTGCCTTGGGCGGCGGCGTGGTGGGTGACATGACTGGGTTTGCCGCGGCCAGCTATATGCGCGGCGTACCGTTTGTGCAGGTGCCGACCACGTTGCTGTCCCAGGTCGATTCCAGTGTGGGGGGCAAGACCGGCATCAACCACCCGCTGGGCAAGAACATGATTGGTGCGTTCTACCAGCCGCGCTTGGTGGTGTGTGATTTGGCGACGCTTGATACTTTGCCGCAGCGGGAGCTGTCGGCGGGGTTGGCCGAGGTCATCAAGTATGGGCCGATTGCAGACATGGATTTCATGGCCTGGCTGGAAGCATCCATGGATGCGCTGCTGGCGCGTGAACGCTCCGCCCTGGCGCACGCCGTGCGGCGCAGTTGCGAGATCAAGGCCTGGGTGGTGGGGCAGGACGAGCGCGAATCGGGCCTGCGCGCCATTCTCAACTTTGGCCACACCTTTGGCCACGCCATTGAGGCGGGGATGGGTTACGGTGTGTGGCTGCATGGCGAGGCGGTGGGGGCTGGCATGGTGATGGCGGCCGAACTGTCGCAGCGCCTGGGGCTGGTGGATGCGGCTTTTGTCCAGCGCCTGCGCACGCTGATTGCCCGCGCGGGCCTGCCCGTCAAGGGCGCGGTGCTTGATGCGCAAGACAATGCAGGCCGCTACCTCGAACTCATGCGCGTGGACAAAAAAGCCGAGGCGGGGGAGATTCGTTTTGTGCTCATCGACGGCCCGGGCAAGGCGGTGCTGCGCGCCGTGCCCGATGCCCTGGTGCGCGAAGTGATTGACGCGTGCTGTCTTTGATTGCTATTAAAGGCATAGCTATTGGCGCTTGCTGCAAGAGCGCTGGAGTGCGTTTTGCCATGTAATGGCGCTCTGGCGCCCTGGGCTTGCGATCCAGTGCTTTCGCATGGGCGCCGCTTTACCGAGGCGCCCGCTCCCACGCGCACACCGTTCCAGCGCGACCGCGACCGCATCGTGCACTCCACGGCGTTTCGGCGCCTGGTGTACAAAACCCAGGTGTTCTTGAACCATGAGGGCGACCTCTTCCGCACCCGGCTCACGCATTCACTGGAGGTGGCGCAACTGGCCCGGTCGGTGGCGCGCTCTTTGCGGCTGAATGAAGACCTGGTGGAGACCATTGCCCTGGCGCACGATCTGGGTCACACCCCGTTCGGCCATGCGGGGCAGGATGCGCTGAATGCTTGCATGGCGGGTTACGGTGGCTTTGAGCACAACCTGCAAAGCCTGCGCGTGGTCGATCATTTGGAGCAGCGTTATCCGCAATACGATGGGCTGAATCTGTGTTTTGAGACACGCGAAGGCATCCTCAAACACTGTTCTGCAGCCAATGCCCAACTGCTGGAGGTACAGGAGCCGGGCGGGGTGGGGGCGCGGTTTCTGGCCCGCCAGCAGCCCAGCCTGGAGGCGCAATTGTGCAATCTGGCTGATGAGATTGCCTACAACGCGCACGACATCGACGACGGCGTGCGTTCGGGCCTGTTGCGCCTGGAGCAGCTGCAGGACGTGGCACTGTTTGCCACCCACCGCCAACAAGCCCTGGCCGAACACCCCGCTTTGGCCCAAGCCGCAGCGCAGCGGCGCTTGCTGTACGAAACCATACGCCGCATGCTCAGTGCCCAGGTGTACGACGTGATCACCGCCACGCAGGCGGCGCTGGACGGCCACCGCCCGGACGGTGTGGATGCCGTGCGGCGCTTGCCCGTGTTGGTGGCGTTCAGCCCGGCCATGGCGGAGCAATCGCAGGCGCTCAAGCGTTTTTTGTTTACCCAACTGTACCGGCACCCGGTCGTCACGCACACCACCGACCGCGCGCGCCAGGTGGTGCATGATTTGTTTGCCGCCTACATGCAGCAACCCCAGGCGATGAAGCCAGAATTTGCGGCGCGCTGGGCGGCCGCAGACAATGCACAGACCCGCGCCCGTGCCGTGGCAGACTTCATTGCGGGCATGACCGACCGCTTTGCCGCGAAAGAGCACGAAAAGCTCACGGGCCAACGCTTGCTGCAGGGGGCCTGAGGCGGAGAATCCATGAAACACCACAAAACCCACCAAGCCGCCGAGAAAAAACCGCCCGCCGCCAATGCCTTGCAGGAGCAACTGCCGCAGTTGCGCCCGGGGCAGTCGGTGGAGCTGCTCAAGGAGCTGCACATCCTCACGCGTGATGGGCGGATCAACCAGGATTCACGCCGCAAGCTCAAGCAGGTCTACCACTTGTACCAGTTCATCGAGCCCTTGCTGCAAGAGATGGCAGCGGACGGCCATGCCCCGCTCTTGGCCGACCATGGGGCGGGCAAGTCTTACCTGGGGTTCATCCTGTACGACCTGTTTTTCAAGGATTTGGGCCGGGGGCATATTTACGGCATTGAAACCCGGCCTGATTTGGTGGACCGTTCGCGCGAATTGGCGCATAGGCTGCAGTTTGAGCGCATGGGGTTTCTCAACCTTTCAGCGGCCGAGGCCACCCAGGTGCAAGATTTGCCCGCGCAGATCGACATCGTGACGGCCTTGCATGCCTGCGATACCGCCACCGACGACGCCATCGCCTTTGGCCTGCAAAAAAAAGCGCGTGCCATGGTCCTGGTACCGTGCTGCCAGGCCGAAGTGGCTGCCTGCTTGCGCCAAAACAAAGCCTTGCAGTTGGCGCGCACACCGCTGGCCGAGCTGTGGCGCCATCCCATCCACACGCGGGAGCTGGGCAGCCAGATCACCAACGTCTTGCGCTGCCTGTATCTGGAGGCCCAGGGCTACCAGGTGACGGTGACCGAACTCGTGGGCTGGGAGCACAGCCTGAAAAACGAGTTGATCGTGGCCCGCTATACGGGGCACAAAAAGCGGAGTGCGGCAGAACGGCTGGCCGCCATTCTGGCGGAATTTGGCCTGGAGCAAGCCTTGGGGCCGCGCTTTGGCTTGCCCCAGGCGCCGGACAACGCCCTCAGCGGCGCAGCGTCATCAGGTTCTTGACGCGGGCCACTCCGTAGGTGCTGGCGGCAATGGTTTCGGCTTGCTGGCGCTCCTCGGCGGTGCGCGCTTCGCCCAGCAGTTCCACCATGCCGTCCTTCGCATTCACCGTGACGGTGTCGCGCAAAGCCAGGCGGTCGTCGGCCTGAATGCGCGCCTGCACGCGGGCAGCTGCGTCCCCATCGGCCTTGAAAGCCTGATGCTGCTGGTGGTGCGTCGTGCCATACATGCCAGTGCCGGTGCAAGCCGCCAGCCCAGACAAGGCGATAAGGGCAACACCCAGATAAACGCGCGAAAAAAGCATGGGAACCCCCGTCCAAAAAGTGTGCAATGGTTACAGCATAGCATCCAGGCCATGGATTGGAATCGAAATTTTATTAGGGTCAGAATCTCATTTATTGACAGCTAGATGCCTCAAGAGATAATTAAAATCTGACCCCAATAAGAGATTTGACCATGGCCCGACTGCCTCGCCTGACCATTCCCGGCTACCCGCACCACATCATCCAGCGCGGGAACAACCGCCAGGCCATCTTTTTGCAGGAGGCGGACTACCGTTTCATGCTCGACCTGCTGGCCGAGCAGGGCAAAAAGTTCCAGGTGGAGATCCATGCCTATGTGCTCATGGGCAACCATTTCCATCTGCTGGCCACGCCGCAGACGCAGGACGGCTTGCCTTTGATGATGCAGGCCGTGGGCCGTAGCTATGTGCGCTACTTCAACCGCCAGCACCAGCGCAGCGGCACGCTGTGGGAGGGGCGCTACCGCTCGACCATCGTGCAGTCCGAGCGCTACCTGCTGGCATGCATGGCCTATATCGACCTCAATCCGGTGCGTGCCGGCATGGTGGCGCAGGCGGGCGACTACCCCTGGTCCAGCGCCCGGCACCACCTGGGGCGCACGCACGATGCGCTGCTGGTGCCGCACGCCCTGTACTGGCAGTTGGGCAATACGCCGTTTGCGCGCGAGGCGGCCTACGGAGCGCTGCTGCAGGCGGGGCTGTCGGCCCAGCAGGAGGAGGGCCTTCGCAGCTCCGTGCATTCCGGCTGGGCACTGGGTGAGGGCGAGTTCATTGCCGCGTTGCAAGAACACACCAACCGGCGCGTGAGCAAAGGCAGGCCCGGGCGGCCTGTCGCAGCCAAAGAATAAGCATAAAAATAGCTGTTAAGACTTTTGTAGTAAGCGTTAACAGCTATCTTTTTAACATGTCCCCAAATAATTTCATACTGAAAAACTATAGATTTAATTAGAATCTGACCCCGATTATTATGCTTGCATCGCATGAAGTGATGCATTAATCTGCGCTTCCCTGCGAAATTTTTGAGAAAGCGCGCGATGACCAAGGCAGCCGAGATCCAGCACCTGCAACAGCATGGCCTGTATGCCTCCCACAACGAACATGACGCCTGCGGCCTGGGCTTTGTGGCCCATATCAAGGGTGTCAAGCGCCACGACATCGTCACCGGCGCGCTGAAGATTCTGGAAAACCTGGACCACCGGGGCGCGGTGGGGGCCGACAAGCTCATGGGCGACGGCGCAGGCATTCTGATCCAGATTCC
>CAZRFF010000115.1:0-6981 GCA_964599265.1 uncultured Simplicispira sp.
GCGTCTCGTAGCGGGCGCTGGCATCCTGCGGCAAAAAGCGGCCGGTCTTCTCGGCCAGGTACCACAGGATGGCGCCGGACTCGAACAGCGCCAGCGGCGCGCCGCCCGGGCCATCGGGGTCGATGATGGCGGGGATTTTGTTGTTGGGGTTGAGTGAAAGGAATTCGGGCGAAAGCTGGTCGTTGGTTTCAAAACTCACCAGATGCGGCTCATAGGACAAGCCGGTTTCCTCCAGCAGGATGGACGCCTTGACGCCATTGGGCGTGGGCAGGGAATACAACTGGATGCGATCGGGGTGGCGCGCTGGCCATTTGCGGGTGATGGGGAAGGCACTGAGGTCGGTCATGGGTTCGTTCCTTGCGCAAAAAAAGACAGTCCGGCAACGCAACGTGCTGCGGTGCGGCGCCAGCTACGATAATCCATCCCATGCAGATTCGCTTTACCAAGATGCAGGGTGCGGGCAATGACTTTGTCGTGCTCGACGAAACCCAAGGGCGCCTGGGCCTGGCGCCTGCGCATTACCGCTTCCTGGCCGACCGGCACTTTGGCGTGGGGGCGGACCAGATCCTCACCGTGCGGCCCAGCCCCGCCCCGGGCGTGGATTTTGAATACCTGATCCACAACGCCGATGGCGGCGAGGTGGAGCAATGCGGCAACGGCGCACGCTGCTTTGCCCGTTTTGTGCGCGACAAAGGGCTCACCACCCAAGACCGCATCCGCGTGCAAACGCTCTCGGGCGTGATTGCCCCCGAGCTCACGCCCGATGGCCGCGTGACCGTGGACATGGGCCGCCCGCAATTCGACCCAGCGCGCGTGCCGTTTGACACGCAGGGTCTGCAGGCCACGGCCCAAGGTTTGGGGCAAAAATGGCCTCTGGCGCTGGATGGGCAAGCGCAAGCAGCTCCTGTTTTTGTAGTACCCGTTTCCATGGGCAACCCCCATGCCGTGCAGCTGGTGGAGGATGTGGACACCGCGCCCGTGGCGCACACCGGCCCCCTGATCGAGCGCCACCCGCGCTTTCCCCAGCGCGTGAATGCGGGCTATTTGCACATCGTGGACCGCAACCATGTGCGCCTGCGCGTGTACGAACGCGGCGCGGGCGAAACCCTGGCCTGCGGCACGGGGGCTTGCGCGGCCGTGGCGGCAGGCATACGCCTGGGGCTGCTCGACACCCGCGTCGATGTGCAGACGCGCGGCGACTTGCTGACCATCGCCTGGAGCGGCCAGGAGGCCGACTCCGTTTTCCTCACTGGCCCCGCCGTTACCGTGTTTGAAGGCCACATCGACCTCCCCGACGCACCCGAAACAGCACCATGAGCACCAGCCACCCCATCCCCCCCATCACCGAAGACGACATTGCCGAATTCCTGCTGGGCACACCCGGTTTTTTTGAGCGCCACGCCGAGGTGCTGGCCGGCGTGCAGCTCACCAGCCCGCACGGCCAGCGCGCCGTGAGCCTGCAAGAGCGCCAGGCCGAGCTGCTGCGCGACAAAATCCGTGGCCTGGAGCAACGCACCATGGAGATGGTGCGCAACAGCGCCGAAAACGCCGCCATTGCCAACAAGGTGCACCAATGGACGCGCCGCCTGCTGGCCGTGCGCGACCCCTACGACCTGCCCCTGGAGCTGATCGACAGCGTGCGCACCCTGTTTGACGTGCCCCAGGCCGCCGTGCGCGTGTGGGGCGTGGCCGGACCCTACATCGACTGCGACTTTGCCCTGGGCGCCAGCGAAGACGCGCAGGCCTTTGCCAGCTCGTTGACCATGCCGTTCTGCGGCCCCAACCTGGGCTTCGAGCCCACGCAATGGCTGCCCGCGCCGCCCCCGCCCACAGAGGAAGGCGCCGAACCCACCGCGCAGAGCGCCCAATCCGTAGCCCTGCTGCCGCTGCGCGAAGGGGCCATCGACAGCGCCACCCCGGCCTTCGGCCTGCTGGTGCTGGGCTCGCCCGACCCCCAGCGCTTTGACGCCACCATGGGCACGGACTTTCTGGCGCGCATGGCCGAAATCGCCAGCGCCGCGCTCATCCGCCTGCGCTGACGGCACCGCGGCCATGACCGCACCCGCGCCCCTGCCCCCCGAAGCCCTGCGCTACCTGGAGCACGTGCGCGTGGAAAAGCGCCTGGCCGCGCGCACCGTCAGCCTCTACACCCTGGACCTGGAACGCCTGCACGCCCTGGCCGCCCAGGCGGGTGTGCCCCTGCTGCAACTGCAAACCGCGCACATCCGCCGCGCCGTGGCGCAGATGCACGCCGGGGGGCGCAGCGGGCGCGGCATTGCGCTCATCCTCTCGGGCTGGCGCGGGTTTTACGTGTGGGCCGCACGCCAGGGGTTGACCGGGCACAACCCCATCCAGGGCGTGCGCGCGCCCAAGGCGCCCAAACCCCTGCCCAAGGCCCTGGGCGTGGACGACGCCGTGCGCCTGGCCGAACACACCGAGGGCGGCACCGACCCCTGGCTGGAAGCGCGCGACGCCGCCATGGTCGAACTGCTCTACGGCTGCGGCCTGCGCGTGGGCGAGCTGGTGGGCCTGGACGCCGCCCCCGGCCCCGACACCGAACGCCTGGGCCGCGGCTGGATCGACCTGCAGGCCGCTGAAGTGCACGTGCTGGGCAAGGGCAGCAAGCGCCGCAGCCTGCCCATGGGCGCCGCCGCCATCGAAGCCCTGCAGGCATGGCTCCCGCTGCGCAGCGCCGCCTTTGCACCGCAGCGGCTGGATGCCGCCCTTTTCGTGGGCCAGCGCGGCCAGCGCCTGTCGGCCCAGTCCGTCTGGCTGCGCCTGCGCCAGCGCAGCCAGCAGGCGGGCCTTTCTACCCCCGTGCACCCGCACATGCTGCGCCATTCATTCGCCAGCCACGTGCTGCAGTCGAGCGGCGACCTGCGCGCCGTGCAAGAGCTTTTGGGCCACGCCAACATCACCACCACGCAGGTGTACACGCGGCTCGACTACCAGCACCTGGCCAAGGTGTACGACCAGGCGCACCCGCGGGCGCGGCGCAAGTGAGGCAGGCAAGCCCTTTGCGCTGGCGCAAAAACCGCCCCGCACCGCATGGTTACACTGCGCGGATGCTGACCGCACGCCTGCACCGCCGTTTGATTGCCTTGATGGCAATGCTCACCATGGTGTTTGGCGCCCTGGCGCCCGCCATGGCACAGGCGGTGCTCGCCAGCACCAACCCCGACATGGCGATAGAGGTCTGCACCAGCACCGGCATGCTGCTGGTACAGGCCAGCCCTGGCGCACAGTCCGAAAACGGCGGCGACCCCCAGGCCTCACCCATACAAAAACCCTGCCTCTGGTGCGGCATGCATGGCGTCGCGGCGCCACCCGCCTTGCCCACTGCGCTCCCCCTGCTGCACTGCGCGCAAGAAATGCCGGTCGCGTTCTACCGCGCCGGCCCCACACCCACCATCTGGCTGGGTGCCCTCACACGCGCCCCGCCCGCCCTGCGCGGCTGACCGCGCCCACGCGCGCCTGACGCCGTCAGGCCGCGGGCACTGTCCCCTCCCTTCCATTCCTGCCTGCTGACCGGCCCGCGCCGCCCTGCGCGCGCGCTGGTTTGCCTGCACTGCCCACGGCCTGGCCGTGCGTTGCAGCGCCCTGTTTCGAAATCACCCAATAGGAAAAAAGCACGATGTTGCGTCACTCCACCGTTGCCCTGGCCTGCCTGCTGGCCTGCGGCATGTCCGCGCCGGGCCTGGCCCAGACCAGCGATGCGCTGGGCCCCATCACCATCACCGGCTCGGCCATTGACGACCGCTTCCTGTCCAGCGCCACCGATCCGGTGTCGTCCGTCACCATCGGCCGCCAGCAGGTCGAGGAGCAGCATGCCAAGAACCTGATCGAGGTGCTGCGCACCGTCAGCGGCGTCACCGCCGACCTGCAGGGCGACGGCGAGACCCTCAAGATCAAGCTGCGCGGCGTGGAAAACCAGCGCTACATGGGCGAGAAGCCGGGCGTGGCCATCATCATCGACGGCGTCCCGGTGTTCGAGCGCACGGGCAAGGTCAACATCGACATCGACAACATCGAGTCCATCAAGGTCATCAAGGGCAGCGCCTCCTACCTGTACGGCGAGGACGCGCTGGCCGGCGCGGTGGTCATCACCACCAAGCGCGGCGCCAGCCAGAAAGGGATCAAGGCCGAGGTGGATGCCGGTTCGTTCGGCTACCGCCGCGCCATGGTGCGCGCGGGCTTTGCGCTGGATGAACTCACGGGCCACATCCAGTACAGCGACCGCGACCAGGACGGCTACTACTTCATGTCGCGCACCTACGGCAAGACATTTTCAGGCAACCTGAAATACGCGCTGGATGCCCAGAGCGACCTGAGCCTGGGCTTTGAAAAATCCGAGCGCTTCCGCGACCGCGAGGGCAGCGTCACCGGTACGACGAACGCATTGACCGACCCCCAGGGCATCGACGGCGGGCGCGGCTACAGCCGCAACTTCGACGTGGATCTCTCGCGCATCAACCTGACCTACTCCAACGACCTGGACGAGCGCAGCAACCTGCTGGCCGTGGTGTACCAGTACCAGGACGACACCACCTTCTGGGCCAACCCCATGCGCTTCACCGCCACGGGCGCACCTACCACGGGCATCGACCACTATAGCCTGCTCAACGACTACACGCAGGTGCAGCGCGGCTTCAAGACCGAGTACCGCACCCACCACGACCGCCTGGCGTTGATGGGCGGGCTGGAGATCAAGCGCAACAGCTTTGACAACCGCGTCACCACGCTCAACAGCTACCGCACGCGCCCCACCGGCCCGGTCACCCCGGCCGGCATGGTGATGAGCGACGACGACACGGTGGAAACCAACCAGGCGCTGTACGGTGAGGCCAAATGGGGCCTGAGCGACAAGACGGCCGCCACCTTCAACCTGCGGCACGACCGCATTGGCGTGCGCTTCAACGCGCTGCCGGTGGCGGGCAATGGCAACCTCGACGTGGCCGAGCGCAAGGACTTTGGCGTGAACAGCTACCGCCTGGGCCTGACCCACGCGCTGGACAAGGACACCGCACTGCACGCCGCTGTGTCCACCGGCTTCCGGGCGCCCACGGCCGAGCAGCTCTACCGCGGGCAAACCACCACCAACACCCTGGTGCAGGGCAACCCCGACCTCAAGCCGGAAAAGGCCACCAGCTTCGAAATCGGCCTCAAGCGCCAGATGCAGCTGGCGGGCTGGCCGTCCAGCCTGAGCGCGGCGCTGTTCCAGGTGGACCGCAAGGACTTCATCCTGGACAGCAACGGCCAGTACGCGGGCAGCAACAACCCGGCGGGCGGGGGCTCGCAGTTCCGCAACATCGGCGGCGCGCGCAGCCGCGGCCTGGAGCTGGAGCTGCGCACCCAGCCGCACCGCCAGTGGTCGTTCGATGCCGCCTACACCTACCTGGATTCGTGGTTCACCCGTTACGACAGCTACTACCAAACCTACGGCAACGCCAACGGTACCTATGTCGCCAGCCCCACGGCGGCGCAGCGTGCCAACCCCGGTTTCTGGCAAAGCAACTTCACGGTGCAGCGCTACGACAACACGGGCAAGAAGATCCCGCGCACGCCGCCGCACCAGTTCAACCTGCGCGCCAACTACCTGCCCGCGCCGGGCTGGACGCTCAGCGGCGAGATCGATGCCAAGGCCACCGCCTGGGCCGATGAGGTCAACCAGGAAAAACTCCCCGGCCGCACCCTGCTGCACCTCACGGCGCAGTACAGCACCAAGCTCTCGGCCTGGCCCGGCGCGCGCCTGAGCGCCTACGTGCGCGTGGAAAACCTGTTCGACAAGCGCTACTACCTGACGGCGCGCGGAGCGGGCGATTCCAACATGGACGGCCGCTACAACAGCCAGGACCCCTCCATTGTGGTGGACCCCGGCCGTACCTGGCGCCTGGGCCTGAGCCTGCAGTTCTGAACATCGGAGTTACACCATGCAAGATTTCAAATCCGTCGTGGAGTGGGGCGTGATCGGCCTGCTCCTGTCCCTGAGCGCCTGGGCCGTGGCCGTGGCGCTGGAGCGCTGGCGCTTTTACCGCCAGGTGCAGGTGCAGAGCTACCGCAGCCGCGTGCGGCTGGAGACCGAGCTGACCCAGCGCCTGGGCGTGATCGGTTCCGTGGCCGCCAACGCGCCCTACATCGGCCTGCTGGGCACGGTGCTGGGCATCATGCTCACCTTCGAGGCGCTGGGCAGCAGCGGCGCCATGGATGTGAAAACCATCATGGTGGGCCTGGCCCTGGCCCTCAAGGCCACGGCCGTGGGCATCGGTGTGGCCATTCCCTGCGTGGGGCTGAACAACGCGCTGCGCCGCGTGGTGCGCGTCAAGCTGGCCGAGTTCGACGAAGCCCAGGGAGGCTGAGCATGGACGAGGACATCGACTCCATCAACGTCGTGCCGCTGGTCGATGTGATGCTGGTGCTGCTCACCATCGTGCTCACCACGGCGACCTTCGTGGTCACCGGGCGCATCCCGGTGGACCTGGCACAGGCCGCGCAGGCGGCCCCGGCGCAGCCCGCGCCGGTGGTACTCACGCTCACCAACCACAAGGTGCTGTACCTCAACGACGAGCGCGTGGACGACCTGGCGCCTGCCCTGGCGCGCTTCGAGCGCGCCCAGCCCGTCACGGTGCGTGCCGACGGCGCCCTGGCGCTGACCGACTTCGTGGACCTGGTGGACCGCGTGAAGGCGCTGGGCTTCGAGAAGGTGGCGCTGGAGGTGCGCCGCACATGAGCGCCCACACCACGACAGCGGCCTGGGGACCCGCCCGCATGGCGCCCCGGGACTGGGCCGTCTCTGCCGTGCTGCACGCCAGCCTGTTGGGTGCAGCGCTCTGGTGGGGGTTGGAGCAGGCCCCTGCGGTGCAGCGCCTGGAAGTGGCGGTGCGCTGGGCCGCACCCACGCCGCCACCACCCACGCCAGTGCCCCCGCAGGCGGCCCCCGAGCCCCCCGAGCCCCCCGTGCCACAGCCCGCCCCGGCCCCGCGC
>CAZRFF010000116.1:0-6951 GCA_964599265.1 uncultured Simplicispira sp.
ATTTTGGGCCTTTGACGCCGATTGGATGGGCGCCTACAGCTTCTGAATCAATAGCATCATTCAGCCGCTTTGCGCAAAGTATCCACCACCGGGCGCGTGAGCACCTCGCGCAGGCCCCACCACCCCGCCAACAGCGCCAGGGCGGCACCGGCCAGGCTGCCCGCCAGGGGCACCAGCGGGGGCGCCGTCCACGCAAAATCGAACACATAGCGCGCCAGGGCCCAGCCCACGGCCACGGCCACGCTGCTGGCCAGCAGGCCGGCCAGCAAGCCCACGCCAGCCAGTTCGGCACGCTGCACCTGGCGCAGCAGGCGGCCAGGGGCCCCCAGGGCGCGCATGATGGCGAAGTCGCGCGCACGCTCCTCGCGTGTGGCGGTCACGGCGGCAAACAGCACCACCAGCCCGGCCACCAGCGTAAAACCGAAAAGAAATTCGACCGCACGCACCACCTGGTTGAGCACGGTTTGCACCTGCTGCAAGGTAGCGCCCATATCGACGTTGGTGATGTTGGGAAACTGGCGCACCAGGGCATTGTCAAAGCCTGCCTGCTCGGGGGCGCGGTAAGCGGCCAGATACGTCAGCGGCACGTCGGGCACCTGGGCCACGGGGAACATGACGAAAAAATTGGCCCGCATGGAGGCCCAATCCACCTTGCGCAGCGAGGTGATGCGCACATCGTGCTGCACGCCCGCCATGTCAAAGCGCAGGGTGTCGCCCAGCTTCAGCCCCAGGGTCTGGGCCAGGCCTTCCTCGACGCTGGCAGCGCCTTGCTCCCCGGGCGTCCAGCGGCCTGCGGTGACCAGGTTGTGCGGGGGCTGCTGCTCGGCGTTGGAGAGATTGAATTCGCGCTCCACCAGGTTCTGGGCGCGTTCCTCGCGGTAGCTGCCTGGGCCTATGGGCTGGCCATTCACCGCCACCAAACGGCCGCGGATCATGGGGTACCAGTCATAGCGGCGCACGCCCGCCGCTTGCAGCGTGTGCTGAAAAGCCTCGGCCTGGTCGGGCTGGACGTTGATGACGAAACGGTTGGGCGCATCGGGCGGGGTCGCCTGGCGCCAGCTGGCGATCAAATCGGTGCGCAGCAGCACCAGCAGCACCAGCGCCAGCAGGCCCACCGCCAGGCTGCTGACCTGCACCACGGCAAAGGCCGGGCGCGCCGCCAGTTGCCGCGTGGCCAGCACCAGCCAGCGGGGGGCGGTGGCCTCATGCACACTGCGGCGCAGCACATGCACGGCCACCCAGGCCAGCAGGGCAAACAAGCCCACCGCCACGGCAAAGCCCCCCACCGCAATCAGCCCGAGCTTGACATCGCTGCTGACCACCAGCAAAAGCGCCGCAAACCCCAGTATCCCCAGGCCCAGCACCAGCAGTGAGGCCGGGCGCAGCGCCCCCATATCGCGCCGGATGACGCGCAGCGGCGGCACCTGGGCCAGTTGCAGCACGGGCGGCAGGCCAAAGGCGGCCAGCAGCGTCACCCCCACGCCCAGGCCCAGGGCAGCGGGCCACAAGCCCGGCGCGGGCAGGCTGGATTCCACCAACCCCGCCAGCAGCGCCACAAACACATGGTGCACGCCCCAGCCCAGCAGCACACCTGCCGCGCTGGCCACCAGGCCCACCAGCAAAAATTCTGCCCCATAGCTGCCTGCAATGGCGCGCTGGCCCAGGCCCAGCACGCGCAGCATGGCGGCGGCGTCCAAATGGCTGGCAGCAAAACTGCGCGCCGCCAGCGCCACGGCCACGGCAGCCAGCAAAGCGGCCAGCAAGGCCACCAGGTTCAAGAATTTTTGCGCACGCTCCAGGGTTTGCTTCATCTCGGGGCGGCCGCTTTCTATGGACTCCAGGCGCACACCGCGCCAGTCGCCCGCAGCCAGTTGCTGCTCTGCCCAGGTGCTGAAAGCGCGCACCGCCCGGGGCTCGCCGGCCACGGCAAAGCGGTAGGTGAGGCGGCTGGCCGGTTGCACCAGGCCGGTGGCGGGCACGTCCGCCGCGTTGGCCATGACCCGTGGCGCAAAGGCCATGAAACCCGCGCCCCGGTCGGGCTCCAGCACAATGGTGCGCGTGATGCGCAGCGCCGCATCGCCCAGCAGCAAATCGTCGCCCATGCGCAGGCCCAGCGCATCGAGCAGGGGCGCATCCACCCACACCTCGCCACGGGCGGGAATGTCGCGCGTGGTTTGGCCGGCCTGGCCCGGCCCCTCGGCCACGGTCAAGCTGCCGCGCAGGGGGTAGCCCGGCTCCACGCTCTTGAAAGCGACCAGGCGGCTGGCGCCGCCCTGGGCGTCGCTGGCCCGGCCCATGGTGGGAAACACCACCGAAGTCACAGCCATCAGGCCCAGGCTGTGCGCACGCTGCGTAAAAATACCGGGCGTAGGGCTGTCGCTGGCAATGACGGCGTCACCCCCCAGAATTTGCAGGGCATCGCGCTGCAAGCCACCTTCGAGCCGGTCGGCAAAAAAGGCCACTGAAGTGAGCGCAGCCACTGCCAAACACACGGCCACCGCCAGCAAACGCAGCTCACCCGCACGCCAATCGCGCCACAGGGTGCGCCAAGCCAAAGCAAAAATAGAAATAGGCATGGCGCCACCTTAGCAAATGCCGGGCAGCCTGCGCCCGGCAGGGGTCAATGCGCCCGCACCAGCCCCCCATTCACTCCCACCACATGGCGCCAATGTCGTGCGCGGTGATGGGGTAGTTCATCCACACGCCGCGCAGGCCCTTGCGTGCCACAGCGGCGTTTTGTGGGGCAAAAATCCAGACATTGGCCGCATCCTGCGCCAAATGGCGCTGCATATCGGCAAACAGCATTTGGCGCTCGCGCGCGCTGGCCGCATTGGCGTGCCGCTCGGCCAATGCACGAAATTCCGGGCTGTCGTAGCCAAAGTAATAGCTGGGGTCGGTGTAAATCTGGTAATCCAGCGGCTCCACATGGTTGATCAGGGTCGTGTCGAACTGGCCCTTGAAGGCGCCAGCGAGCCACTGTTTCCACTCCACCTCTTGCAGCGTCAGCACAATGCCCACCTTGGCCAAGTCTGCCGCCACCAGGGGCCCGCCAATGCGGGCGTAGGGCGTGGGGGGCAGGGTGAGCGTGAATTTGAGCGGCAAGGCCACGCCCGCCTCTTTGAGCAAGGCCTTGGCGCGCTCCGGGTCATAGGGGTACATGCCCGCCAGGTGCACATAGCCCTGGTCGGTGGGCGAAAAATGGCTGCCAATAGGCTTGCCCCGGCCATCAAGCACCTTGCGGATGAAGGCTTCGCGGTCGATGGCGTGCGTGATGGCGCGGCGTACACGCACATCGTCCAAAGGTTGACGCCGCTGGTTGAGCGCCAGCATCCCCTTGCTGGCCGACGAGCCCACCAGCAACTGGTAGCGGCTGTCTCCCAAAAAGCGCGACAAATCCTGCGTTGCCAGGTTGAAAAACAAATCCACTTCACCCGCCTGCAAAGCCTCTTTTTGTTTGGCGGGGTCGTGGATGAAGCGGTAAGAGGCTTTCTCGATGCGCGCACTGGCCGGGTCGCGCCAGGTATCGGCCTTGGCCAGGGTGATGCTCTCGCCCCGGACCCACTGCACCAGACGGTAAGGGCCCGTGCCCACCGGGTGTGTGGCTGCCTGATTGGCTGTGATCGGGTGCAAAACCACTGCGGGCGGCTCGCCCAGACGAAAGAGCAAATGGGCATCGGGGCGGCGCAGCGTCAGCACCACGGTGTAGGGGTCGGGGGTGTCTATGCTGGCCAGGTTGTCAAACAGGGCTTTGCGCGATTTGTTGGTGGAATCGGGGGCTTGCGCGCGCTCAAAGCTAAAGCGCACGGCCGACGCATCAAAGGCCGCCCCATCATGGAACCGCACCCCTTTGCGCAGCTTGAAGGTGTAGACCTTGCCGCTGGCATCCACGCTCCACGACTCGGCCAGCAGGGGCACCACCGCCCCGCTTTCTTCGATTTTGGTGAGCCCCTCCAGCACGTTGTAATGCACCACCTCGCCAATGGCAGCCGCCGCCCCCATGGTGGGGTCGAGCACATTGGGCTCCAACGACTGGTTGATGGTAATGCTGCGCCCCGTGGGTTGCGCCCAGGCACTGCCCAAAGCGCCCCAGCCCAAGGTCCAGACCGGTAGCAAGAACAGCACAAATTTCAGGGTGCGGTGCCAAGAGCGCATAAAACACCTCAAAATGTCCACGCGGGCTACGCGGGCGTCGGGTTTTCCACGACCCCGGCGATACCCCTTAAATACAGCAAAGTGTGACATAGTAGTTCATCCACCATTGCTACGCCCATGCGCATTTCCCCCAACCCATCACCGCCATCCAAGGCACGCCTGCCCTGGGTTTGGAGCGTGCTGGCGCTGGTGGTGGTGCTTTTGCTGGGCGGCATTGCCCTGGGGCTCAAGACCATTTACCAGGCCCGTGAGCTCGAATACCGTCACCAGATCGAGCGTGAGCTGCAGGCCATCAGCCAACTGCAGGCCAAAAGCGTGGGCGAATGGCGCGAGCGCCGCCTGCTCGACGGCATGGCCCTGACCGACGACACCCTGTTTGCCCAGGCCTTTGCCCGCTGGCGGCAAGCCCCCTCACCCGACACCGAAACCCCGGTGCGCGAGCGCCTGCGTATTTTGCAAGAGCGCACACGCTACAGCGCCGTGTTTCTGACCGACACCTCGGGCCAACTGCTGCTCTCGCCCGAAGGCCCCCACCCCGGCCCCCTGCCAGGGCTGGAGCAGCAAGCCTTGCAGCAGGCCTTGATGCAAGCCCAGGCCATCCTGGTGGAGCCGCGCAGCGACACCACCTTTGCCTTCCCTTTCTTTGGCGTCATTGCGCCCATGTTTGACGGCATCGAGCCCGTGGGCGC
Source organism: uncultured Simplicispira sp. (assembly GCA_964599265.1). GTDB lineage: Bacteria > Pseudomonadota > Gammaproteobacteria > Burkholderiales > Burkholderiaceae_C > Simplicispira. The sequence continues at coordinate 4,842 of CAZRFF010000116.1, forward strand.
CGTGTGGCTGGTGAGCGACGTGCGCTCCACGCTCTACCCCCTGCTGGAAAACTGGCCCACCAACAGCCGCACGGCCGAGTCCCTGCTGGTGCAGCAAAGCGGCGACACCGCCCTGCACCTGAGCCCGCTGCGCCACCGCAGCACCGCCCCCATGGCCACGCGCACGCCCCTGGGCAGCACCGAAAGCCCTGCCGTGCAGGCGGTACTGGGCGGGCGCGGCATTTTGTACGGGCAGGACTACCGCAACGAATCCGTCATGGCCATGGTCAGCGCCGTACCCGATTCACCCTGGTTTCTGGTCTCCAAGATAGACATGGCCGAGGCCTTTACCGATGTGCGCGTGCGCGAATGGCTGGCCCTGGGCCTGCCCATCAGCCTGGTGCTGCTGCTGGCAGGTTTTGTGACCGCGTACTGGCAGTGGCGCGCACGCCTGCGTGAGCGCCGCCTCAAGCGCGAGCTGGAACGCAATATGCACTGGCTGGACACCGCGCAAAAAGCCGCATCGGTGGGCTACTTTGCGTACGACGACGGGAAGAAAGAATTTTTCATGTCGCCCATGACCAGCCACATCTACGGGCTGCCCGCCAATGGCCGCATGACCTTGCGCGAATGGGTGGACATCCTGCACCCGCAAGAGCGCAAGGACACTCTGGCGGTGCACGGCCAAGCCATGCAGGCGCACACCGCCTTGCGCACGCAATACCGCATTGTGCGCGCCAACGACCAGCAGGTACGCTGGGTGCAAGTGTGGGGCGAATACGAAACCCAGGCCGCCGCGGGCAAGGGCCGCCCCCTGCTGATGACCGGCACGGTACAAGACATCACCGAGCGCAAGCTCATCGAAGAGCAACTGCAAAGCTACCGCGCCGCCCTGGAAGCCCAGGTGCGCACCGACCCCCTCACCCAGGTGGCCAACCGCCGCGCCCTGGACGAAGCCGTCGCCACCGAATGGAGCCGCGCCATGCGCAGCGGCGCCCCGCTGTCGCTGCTCATGGTGGATGTGGACCACTTCAAGGCCTATAACGACCACTATGGCCACGTGGCGGGCGACCACTGCCTGCGCCAGGTGGCGCAAGCGCTGGCGTCTTGCGTAGGGCGTGCAGGGGAATTGGTGGCCCGCTACGGCGGCGAAGAATTTGCCGTACTGCTCCCCCACACCGATGTGGAACAGGCCATGGCGTTGGCCGAGCACATGCGCGTGGCCGTGAGCGGCCTGGCGCTGGAGCACCATGCTGCCGGCACAGGCAGCCAGCACGTCACCGTGAGCCTGGGCGTGGCCTGCATCTACCCGCAAGAGGCCATGGTGGCCGAGCCCCCACCGGAAGCCTCCGAAGCCGCCCGCGCCCTGTTCCACCAGGCCGACTCCGCCCTCTACAACGCCAAAAAAGCCGGCCGCAACACCACCATGGCCTGCCCGGCCACATGGGCGCCGCAGGCCTCGGCAGTTTGAGCGTCCCTCTCAAGTTTTTTTGCTGATGGTGATGCTGGGCACCTTGGCCGCAAGCTCTTTGGACTGGATGGCAATGCGCGCCGCCACGTCGCGCGCCACCTGGTGGTAAATCTGCGCCGCTTCACTCTGGGGCACGGCCACCACCGTGGGCTGGCCGCCATCGGCCTGCAGGCGGATCTGCATGTCCAGCGGCAAAGCGCCCAGGTAGTGCATGCCCCGTTCCTGGGCCAAACGGCGTGCGCCGCCTTCACCAAAAATATGCTCGGCATGGCCGCACTGCGTGCACACGTGCACGGCCATGTTCTCGACAATGCCCAAAATCGGCACGCCCACCTTTTCAAACATGGTGATGCCCTTTTTGGCATCCAGCAAAGCAATGTCCTGCGGGGTGGTCACGATGACCGCGCCGGTGATGGGCACGCGCTGGCTCAAAGACAACTGGATGTCGCCCGTCCCCGGGGGCATATCGACGATGAGGTAATCCACATCTTTCCAGTTCGTCTGGCGCAATAGCTGGTCCAGCGCCTGCGTGGCCATGGGGCCGCGCCAGATCATGGCCTGGTCCTGGCTGACCAGAAAGCCGATGGACATGACCTGCACCCCATGGCTGACGAGCGGCTCCATGGTCTTGCCGTCCAGGCTGTCGGGCTTGCCGTCCAC
>CAZRFF010000117.1:0-6874 GCA_964599265.1 uncultured Simplicispira sp.
CCCGCGCTGGCCTGGGTCGACGACGCGGCCACGGCGCTGACCTTCCAGGGCACGCGCCGCCGCATCAACGCCACGCTGGACGCGCGGGTAGAAGGCCTGCGCAGCGAACACGCACGCATCCACCACGGCGCCCTGGCGTTCAACCTCAACGACTTCCGCCGCCGCGTGCGCCACCACCGCAGCCACGCGGTGCAAGGCTTCACGCAACTGCAAGCCCTGCGCCACGAACTGCTGGTGCAAGAGAAAGCCCGCCTGCACCTCGCCCAGTTCCAGGCCAAGCCGCTCGCCACCTTCGTGCGCAACCGGCTCATCGACGAGGTGTACCTGCCCCTGGTCGGCAACAACCTCGCCAAGCAATTGGGCGCGGCGGGCGACAGCGCCCGCACCGACCGCATGGGCATGCTGCTGCTCATCTCCCCGCCCGGCTACGGCAAAACCACGCTGATGGAATACGTGGCCAACCGCCTGGGCCTGGTCTTCGTGCGCATCAACTGCCCTGCGCTTGGCCACGGCGTCACCAGCATCGACCCCGCCACCGCCCCCAACAGCGCCGCCCGGCAAGAGCTGGAAAAGCTCAACCTGGGCCTGGCCATGGGCAGCAACGTGATGCTGTACCTGGACGACATCCAGCACACGCACCCCGAGTTCCTGCAAAAATTCATCGCCCTGGCCGACGGCACCCGCCGCATCGAGGGCATATGGCAAGGCCAGCCGCGCACCTGGGACATGCGCGGCAAGCGCTTCGCCATCGTCATGGCGGGCAACCCGTACACCGAGTCGGGCGACGTGTTCCGCATCCCCGACATGCTGGCCAACCGCGCCGACATCTACAACCTGGGCGACGTGCTCTCGGGCCGCGAGGCGGTGTTCGCGCTGTCGTACATCGAAAACAGCCTGACCGCCCACCCCGTCACCCAGCCGCTGGCCGCGCGCGAGCCGCAAGACGTGCACCTGCTGGTGCGCATGGCGCAGGGCGAGGCCATCGACGCCACCAGCTTCGCCCACCCCTACAGCGCCGTGGAACTGGACGAACTCAAGAACCTCATGCAGCGCCTGTTCAAGGTGCGCGACGTGCTGCTCAAGGTCAACCTCGCCTACATCGCCTCGGCCGCGCAAGACGACCGCTACCGCGAGGCCCCGCCGTTCCGCCTGCAGGGCAGCTACCGCAACATGGCGCGCCTGGCGCCCCAGGTCACGCCGCTGATGCAGGACGCCGAACTCGACGCCCTGCTGCACGACCACTACCGCGGCGAAGCGCAAACGCTGACCACCGGCGCCGAGGAAAACCTGCTGCAACTGGCCCAACTCATCGGCCGCCCCACGCCCGAAGAGCAGCAGCGCTGGAATCAGATCCGGGGCGACTACCAGCGCCAGCGCAAGATGGCCGGCGCCGACGACGACCCCAGCGTGCGCGTAACGCGCGGCCTGCTCGACATTGCCCGCAGCGTGGAAGCACTGGCCCCCACGCAAGCACTTGCGCGCCTGGCCCACAGCATCGAACAGGGCGCCGGATCCAACCAGCGCCAACTGCAAGCGATTCTGGAAGCCATTTCCCGTGCCCTGGCAAGCATCGAAGCCAGCCAGCAAGCCCCAGGCATGGTGGATGCGCTCCTGTCGCTGTCCGTCACCTACCGCCAGCTCATCATGCCGCTGGTGCGCGCCGTAGAGAAACGCATGGGACTGGACAGCGCACTGCACAAAGAGATCGATCGCCTGGAACGCCAATTCCAGGGCCTGGAAAAAAAGTAACGCAGCAACGCCCTTGTGCCCCCAGCGGCCGCTAGCGGTCCGCCTTGGCCCAGGCGGCCTCGACCTCTCTCGCCAGCGCGGCACCCATCAGTTGGCTACCCGCCGTCGTGAAATGCCCCGAGTCGATGTACATCTGGATGCCATCGCGGCTCACGTAGCAGAACTGCGCATCGCACAACGCATCCAGCGTGTCAAACACGCGCACGCCCCCAAGCCCCCGCAACACCCGCGCGACCAAGGCCTCATATTCAGCACGCTCGGCATCCACGGTGGCCCGGGCACGTTGGCAATCGGCCGGCTGCCGGCGCAGGACGGGGCGTACATCCCCCGTACACGCCGTGACGGCAGAGAGCATCGGGTACGTGGGGACGGGCTTGACCAGCACGACCTTCTTGCCGCTGCGCAGCAGCCGCTCCAGGGTGCGCCGCATCCCAGCCTCGTAAGCCTGCACTCCGGTCTCCTCGCCAGGCCCGCCCACACTGCGCAAATTGTCGCTGGGCAAGTACATCAGGTAGGCGTTCGAAAGGATGACCAGACGCACCGTGTCATCCGTCTCAATGCGCCGCAGCGCTTCCTCCGTCAGGGCAGGGGTTCCCAGGTGTTCGCGGTGGGGCACGTAGCCTTCGTGGTACCGTACCCCATCCAGGTAAGGCCAGCCGGGTGTGGCAATGGTGGTCAGCCGCTCACCGTAGAGCAGCGAAAGCCCGTAGGAGAAATGCCCGGCATTGCTATCCCCCAGCAAGACGATCTTGCCCTGGCTGCGCACCTCCGGCTTGTCATAGGTCGGCAAAGGGGCATTGGCGTAGGACTGGGCAACCGGCAGCCTGCCCAGATACACCAGGCCCGCCACCATGCCCACAGCCGCCATCAAAACAGCCAGCACCAAGGCCAGGACATTCCTGCGTGCCACCTTGGCCAAGGGCCGCTCCACGGCATGATGTGTCAGCACGGCCATGGCCACGGAGCCCGCCACTGCCAAATTGCGGTGCGAACTGAACCACTGCCCATCCCCGAGCAGCCGAGCAAACACGAGCAAAGGCCAGTGCCAGAGGTACAAGGGGTAGCTGATCTTCCCCACGTAGACCATGGCGGGATGTGCCAGCAGGCGCCGATTCACCCAGGCCTGGGGGCCAGCCAGCACCAGCAAGGTCGCGGCGCCGACCACGACCACGGCATAAAAACCGGGGAAGGCATCGGGGCGCAAAGGCACGATTTGCGTCACCGCAAGCAGCGCCAGGCCGCCAATGCCCAGCACATGCCGCACTCCGTCGCGCAACCCGTGCGCGCCGCCCTTCTCCTGCGCCGCTTGCCCATCCCGCTGAATGCAGGCCAGCAGGCCGCCAGAGGCCAATTCCCAGAACCGTCCAAAAGGCAGATAAAACGCCGCAGGCTGGTTCTGGAAAGTCCACACCAGATTGACGCACAGCGCAGCAAATATGACCGCCAGCGAGACCGCGACCGCCGACTTCCTGGCCTTGGCCGCCCCCCACAGAATCAAGGGCCACAGCAGGTAAAACTGCTCTTCGACCCCCAGCGACCAGATGTGGAGCAGGGGCTTGAGCTTGCTGCTGATGTCCCAGTATCCAGTCTCCAAATAAAAATTGACGTTCGCCACGAACAAAGCGCTTGCCGCCACCGACTTGCCCATTTGGGTGTACTCGGACGAATACATGACAAAGGGCCCAGCCGCCAGGCTGAACGCAGCACCACGGCCAGCGCAGGGAATATCCGGTTGACGCGGCGGACGTAGAAATTACGGATGGAAAATACATCCGCCGACAGTTCCCTCAACAGTATGGAAGTAATGAGGTAGCCGGATATCACGAAGAATATGTCGACCCCCACGAACCCATTGGGTAAGCGCGCAGGAAATGCATGGACCGCAAGCACCATCAGCACCGCAATGGCGCGCATGCCATCGATGTCAGGCCGATAGCCAAATTCTGTTTTCGTCACTTTTGATTTGCTTTGGATTTGAAATAACACGACCAGCAGCGAGTCCAAGCACAGGCCCCGCCGCCGGCGCAAAGCGAGCATTCTGCAACACGGCTGGATGCAACCGATGGCCGACGGAAAGCCGGGAAATAGCGCCCACTGTTCAGCCCACCAGCGCCACCGCCCCCGAAAAACTCAAGAACGCCAGCGCCGTGGACACCAGAATGATGCGCGCCACGCGCCCGTTGTGTGCACCGTATTTTTCTGCCAGCAGCGACACATTGCTCGCGCTGGGCAGCGCCGCCACCAACACCAGCACCGTGAGCGCAAACGGCGACAGCGGCACCCCCAGGGCGATTGCGGCATGGCCCGCGCCCCACACCAGCAGCGGATGCAGCACCAGCTTGGCCAGCGCCACAGGCACATAGTCGCGCGCGGGCACCCATTCGTGCTGGTTCATCTGCGAACGCGCCAGCACCGCGCCAATGGTGAACAGCGCCACGGGCGAAGCGGCATCGGCCAGCATGCCCACGGTTTTGTCCAGCGGCCCCGGCAGTTGCCACCCCAAGGCCGAAGCCAGCGCCCCCAGCCCAATGGCCCAGGGCAGCGGGTTGCTGGCCACCCCACGCAGCGCCTGGCGCAAAGCCACCGCCGCGCCGTGCGCACCCGCCCCTTCCAGGCGCGAAAGCGCAATGCACAGCGACGTGGTGAGCACCATATCCACCACCATGGTCACAATCACCGGCCCCGCGCTGTGCGCCCCCAGCAGCGCCACCAGCAGCGGCACGCCCATGAAGCCCGAATTGGGAAACGCCGCCACCAGCGCGCCAAAGGCCGCGTCGTTCCAGCCGATGCGCCCCCGGCGCGTGGCCAGCACCGTGCCCCCCACCATGGCCAGCGCGCACAGCAAATACACCCCCGCCACAGCCGGGTCGAGCAACTGCCCGATGGGCGTGCTGGCGCCAAAGCGGTACAGCATGCAAGGCAGCGCAATGTACAGCACGAAGGCGTTTAGCCCGGCAATGGCCGGCTGCGGCAGCACACCGCTGCGCGCGGCCAGGTAGCCGCAAAGCACGAGGGCGAAGAAGGGAAAGGTGACGGACAGGATGGAGAGCATGGAACCTGCAATTGTCTCAGCAACGCCGGTGGATCACAGTTTGAGGATCATCTCCCCTCAAAACCAGCAAACGAAGTGTCTGCCGCACGCCAAGCGCTCTTGATATATTAATATACCGGGATGGTTTTTACCAAAAATTACATTCGCAATGCATCTTTGTGATTGTCAAAGAAAGTAAAGTTCGGATTGATGGAAAATAAAATCCATACTGATTCCATGCCTGCGCTTGATTCTGGTCAAACTGGATTTTTGAGGCCCAATAGAGGATCAGATCACCAGTTTTACACTCTGGAAGAGAGAGGAATCGGTTAAACAATGGGTGTCGTACCCAATGAATATCACAACAGAAGTCATACGAATAACTTATGAAGGGAGGCGTGAATTAAACAATCACAAATATAGACAACGACACTGATCAAAGAAAATCACAATCATCTATGGGGAATTTATGAAAAAACAACTTAAGGCCGCACTAATATCAATCTTCTTCTGCACATCGATATCGATCGCACTGGCGGAGCCAAACATACGAGTCATGGATTCAACGATAAAGATATTTGATTTTCGTGGTAATTATAGTCACGGTAAGTTATATGACAAATGCGGGTACTACCCAGAAGTCGAACCGCAAAATAATTGCGGAGAAAGCAGACCATATGGAGCCTGGATTGATGGAACCATTAATCCATACAAAGTAAATGGCACCACCTATTTCCAAATCCCGCACTCCGAATTCTACAGGATAAAAATCCCCAACTCCAGTTGGACAAACGCAAATTTATGGGAATTAGAACCAGGCCCGCGCAATCCAGCCTCCGGAGCATTAGTCTCACCCTCGCAAAGAGATCTGCCAGAGTACTATTACAACAATCGGAATTGGCTATTCTCCGTTTACTCATTCGGCTCCACATTGTTTGGAGTAACCCATCATGAAGCATATCGGCAATATACAACCATCAATGGAATAGATGGATTCATGAGTCTCTCGAAACCAGAAAATATGGCCAGCATTGGATGGATTAAATCAACGGATGGTGGAAATACTTGGACAACAAAACCGAAGACCGATTATTCAAGACGAATGATATTAGTACCACAACCCAGCGACCAAGGTTATAGCGGAGCGACTTATGGTTTTAGACATCCATCAAACATCGTCAAACAAGGCTCTTATTATTATGTTTTTGTGAATGCAGAAAATTATAATCCTAACGGCAGCAACCCCAGAAGAGGCGTCTCACTAATAAGAACATCCAATCTATCCGAATCAACCGGATGGCAATATTGGACAGGCTCTGGATGGATAACAGTTAACCACAATACCTTCCAGGGAAATAATGGCTCTCAAGTTCCATATGTTTTTTGGGAAGCCGCAGATGCTTGTACTGGGATGTATGCAACAAATGTCCGCAAGCACACACCAAGCGGGAAATGGATTGTACTGGGAGCAAATTACTGTACTAATCCATCAAAAATGACAGCCGTATTTTCTTGGACTACCGATCTTTCGAATCCAATAGATTTAGAACAACGCGACACACAAGGAAGAAAATTGCCTCCCAAGGAAGTCAATCATAATGGTCACTATATGAAAAGCAATGTATTCTACAGCTTCTTCGAAATGACCAACACAGCCCTCGCCGGAGATAATTACGAGAACATCGGAAACAACCCCGTCATCATGGCACCATATGGATATCCAACATCCGATTCGAGCGAAAGTCATTATATTCAAAATGGTATTTATTATCAATACCTCGAATTAACTGGATTTTAGATTATCCAAGTCCATTCGAACACATTCCATACATCGATTATTCCCTAAGCATCGCATGTAATTGAAATAAAATGGGTGTGCGACGTTCAGACCTCAGCACACCCTATAGAAAGAAATAGGACTCCCACTCGATCCTCAGGAACTTTATATTAGCCCATTAACCTCTACACCAATCACACGACTAAATGTTGCATCCTGGACGATTGCATAGACTTTAAGCGCTATCCGCTCTTCATAGCCAGAGCTGTTCTGCAAGAGTTGGTAGAGTCCTTGCAATCCAACCGGGGAGTGATGCC
>CAZRFF010000118.1:0-6844 GCA_964599265.1 uncultured Simplicispira sp.
CGCCTGCTTCGTTGGGTGTCGGTGTTCGCCAAGGGGCTGCTTTACCTGTTGTTGGCGGCGTATGGGGTGCTGGCTGTGGCCTGGGGCGTGCTGCATGGCTGGATTGTGCCGCGCATAGACCAATACCGTGTGCAGCTCGAAGAACAGGCCACGAAAGCCTTGGGGATACCCGTGCGCGTGGGCACCATTGCCGCCCACAGCGAAGGGCTGGTGCCCACCGTGGAACTGGGCGAGGTGGCCTTGCTGGACGCCCAGGGGCGTGCCGCCCTGCGCTTGCCGCGCGTGGTGCTGGCCGTTTCGCCGCGGTCTTTGTGGAATTTTGGTTTCGAGCAGCTTTACATCGAAGGCCCGGAGCTGGATGTGCGCCGCACCGCCCAGGGGCGCATTGTGCTGGCGGGGCTGGAGCTGCCTGCCTCCAGCGGCGACGACAGCGGCGGCGCCGACTGGTTGTTCGCGCAGCCCGAGCTGGCCATCCGCGGCGGTGTGCTGCGCTGGACCGACGAGCAGCGCCAGGCCGAGCCGCTGGAGCTGCGTAACGTGGACATCGTGGTGCGCAATGGCAACTGGCGCCACAACCTGCGCATAGACGCCACCCCGCCGCCCGAGTGGGGCGAGCGGTTTTCCGTGGTGGGGCGGTTTCGCCAGCCTTTCTTGACGGTGCACAAGGGGCACTGGCAGCAGTGGAGCGGGCAGGTGTATGCGCAGTTCCCGCGGGTGGATGTCTCGCGCCTGCGCCACCATGCCGATGTGGGCATTGCCGTGGCCCAGGGCCGGGGTGTTTTACGGGCCTGGGGGGACGTGGACCGTGGCCAGTGGGTGGGGGGCGTGGCCGATGTGGCGCTGGCCGATGTGAACGTGACCCTGGCCCCGGATTTGCAGCCGCTGGTGCTCCCCGGCGTGCAAGGGCGCCTGGGGGGGCGCAGGGGCGCTGGCAGCCTGGAATTTTTCACCCAGAACCTGCAGTTTTCCACCGACGATGGCCTGCGCTGGCCGGGGGGCAATGTGCGCCTGCGCCACACCGAGGCCCGCCGCGGCGCGCCCGCGAAAGGCGATTTCCAGGCCGACCGGCTGGACCTGGCTGCGCTGGCCCGCATTGCCGACCGCCTGCCCGTGGCGCCCGAAGCGCGCCAGGCCCTGCGCACCTATGTGCCCCAGGGGCTGGTCGAAACCCTGGAGGCGCATTGGCAAGGGCCGTTGACCCAACCCGCCAGCTACCAGGCGCGGGGGCGTGTGGCGGGTTTGTCGCTGGCCGGGCGGCCCCGCGTCGGGGCGGATGGGCAGTTGGCGGCCGAGGCGGCCATGGGCCTGCACGGGGCCAGCGTGGACTTTGACCTGACACAGCAAGGCGGCAACGCCACCGTGGCCATGGCGCAAGGGGCGCTGGTCTTGCCCGGCGTGTTTGAAGACCCTTTGCTGCCCCTGGACCAATTGAACGCCGGGGTGAAATGGCAGATCGACGGTGAACGCATCGCCGTGCAGGTGAACGATGCGCGCTTTGCCAATGCCGACGCGCAGGGTGTGGCGCGTGCCAGCTGGCAAACCAGCGATCCGGCGCGCACCGGCCGCGCCGACCGGTTCCCGGGGGTGCTGGATTTGAGCGGTACCCTGGCCCGCGCCGACGGCACCCGTGTGCACCGCTACCTGCCGCTGGCCATACCGCAAGAGGCGCGTCACTACGTGCGTGATTCGGTGCTGGCCGGGCAGGCCGGCGATGTGCAGTTCCGCGTCAAGGGCGACCTGCATGACATGCCATTCAACGACCCGCGCCAGGGGGACTTCCGCATCGCTGCCAAGGTGCGCGACGTGACCTACGCCTTTGTGCCGCCCCGCCTGCAGCCGGCGGGTGAGCCGCCCTGGCCGGTGCTCACGCAGTTGGGGGGCGAGCTGATTTTTGAGCGCTCGTCCATGCGCGTGCGCGACGCCAGCGGGGGCTTTGCGGGCCGCACCGGTCTGCAGGCCAGCAAGGTGCAGGCCGAAATCCCCGACCTGGCGCATACCGTGGTGGGCGTGGGTGCCGATGCGCGCGGCCCTCTGCCAGAACTGCTGGCGCTGATGAAAGAATCGCCCCTGTCGGCCATGGTGGGCCATGCGCTGGACGGCGCCCAGGGCAGCGGTGCGGCCGAACTGCGATTGAAGTTGACGCTGCCCATTGCCGAGATGGCCCGATCGCGTGTGCAGGGCAGCCTGGCCCTGGCGGGCAACGATGTGCGTATCACGCCAGACTCGCCCCTCCTGGCGCGCGCGCGCGGCAGCGTGCAGTTCAGCGAAAGTGGTTTTACGCTCTCGGGCGTGCAGGCCAAGGCCTTTGGCGGTGACGTGCGCATCGAAGGCGGCATGAAGGCCTCTGCACCTGCTGCCGCACAGGGCGCATCCACGCTGCAAATCCGCGCCCAGGGCACGGCCACGGCCGAGGGCCTGCGCCAGGCGCGCGAACTGGGCCTGCTGGCGCAATTGGCGCAAAAGGCCACGGGGGCTGCGCCTTATTCGGTGGTGTTCGGGCTGCGCCGCGGCCTGCCGGAATTGCAGGTGTCCACCAGCCTGCAGGGCCTGGCCCTGGCATTGCCAGCGCCTTTGGGCAAGAGCGCCGAAGCCGCCATGCCCGTGCGCTATGAAACCCAAGTGCTCAATGCCCCCATGACCCCCGCAGCGCCGGCCGATGCTGCGCCGCCCGCGCAAGAACGCCTGCGCGCGCGCATCGAAGGCGTGGGCGAGGCGAGCTACCTGCGCGATGTGAGCGGCCCCACGCCGCGCGTGCTGCAGGGTGCCGTCACCCTGGGCCTGGGTGCGCAGGACGGTGTGCCCCCCACGGAACGCGGGGTGGCTGCCAACGTGCTGTTGGGTGATGTGGATGTGGACGCCTGGCAGGCCTTGCTGGCGCCAGGCAAGCCGGAGCAAGGGCCTGCCGCGGCCGATGCCTCGGACGTGCTGCAAGACTATCTGCCCAGCGTCCTGGCGGTGCGTGCACGCTCCCTGACGACGCAGGGGCGCACGCTGCACGACGTGGTGGTGGGGGGATCGCGCCAGGAGCGGTTGTGGCGGGCCAACGTCGATGCGCAAGAGCTCAACGGTTATGTCGAATACCAACAGCCCACGGCGCAAGAGGCAGGCAGCGGGCGGCTGTTTGCACGCCTCTCGCGCATGGGCATGCCGCAAAGTGCCGCCACGCAGGTGGAATCCCTGCTGGATGCGCAGCCCGCCAGCCTGCCGGCCCTGGACATTGCGGTGGACGATTTCGAGCTGCGCGGCCGCAAGCTCGGCAGGCTGGAGATCGAAGCCCAGAACCGCGCCCTGGACGGTGGGCAGCGCGAGTGGCGCCTGGCCAAGTTCAACCTGCTGGCGCCCGAGGCGCAGTTCCTGGCCAGCGGCAACTGGGCTGCTTTGCAGGCGGGGGGGGCGGCCAGCGCCCGGCGCACGGTGCTCAACTACCGGCTGGACATGGAAGACGCCGGCCAGCTGCTCACGCGCATGGGCATGCCGGGGGTGCTGCGCCGCGGCAAGGGCCGCATGGAGGGCCTGATCGCCTGGCGCGGCGCGCCCATCAGCCCCGACTACGCCAGCATGACCGGGCAAATGCACATGAACATCGAAGCGGGCCAATTTCTCAAGGCCGATCCGGGTTTGGCCAAGCTCCTGGGCGTACTCAGCCTGCAGGCCTTGCCCCGGCGCCTGACGCTGGATTTCCGCGATGTGTTCAGCGAAGGTTTCAGCTTCGACTTCGTGCGCGGCGACGTGCGCATCGACCAGGGCGTGGCCACCACCAACAACTTGCAAATGAAGGGCGTGAATGCCGCCGTGCTCATGGAAGGGCGCGCCGACATCGCACGCGAAACACAAGACCTGCACGTGGTGGTGGTGCCCGAAATCAACGCCATGACCGCCTCGCTGGTGGCCACGGCCATCAACCCCGTGGTGGGCTTGGGCAGCTTCCTGGCGCAGGTGTTTTTGCGCGGCCCCTTGATCGAGGCGGCCACGCAGGAGTTCCAGATCGACGGCACCTGGAGCGACCCGCGCGTGACCAAGCTGCCGCGCCGCAGCCGTGCCGCTGCCCCTCCCGCAGACCCCGCCAACCCATCGGCTTCGCAGGCCGTCCCCGGAGACCGCTGATGAAAATCGCCGCCTTGCAAATGGTGTCCACCCCGCGCTGGGAAGACAACCGCAGCACTGCCAGCGCCCTTTTGGCACAGGCCGCAGCCCAGGGGGCGGAGCTGGCCGTTCTGCCCGAATACTTTGGCGCCATGGGTGCGCGCGATACCGACAAACTTGCGCTGCGTGAAACCCATGGCGCTGGCCCCATGCAGGATTTTCTGGCGCACAGCGCACGCACGCTGGGCCTGTGGATCGTGGGCGGCACCCTGCCTTTGGCCTGTGAATCGCCTGACCATGTGCGCAACACCAGCCTGGTCTACGCCCCCGATGGGCGCTGCGTGGCGCGCTACGACAAAATCCACTTGTTCCGCTTTGAGCAAGGCAGCGAGCAGTACGACGAAGGCCGCGTCATCCAGGCGGGTGCGGAGCCCGTGCAGTTCGATCTGCACAGCCGCAGCGGCGAGCGCTGGCGCGTGGGCCTGAGCGTGTGCTACGACCTGCGCTTTCCCGAGCTTTACCGCCAGCACGCGCAGGCGGGGGCAGACCTGCTGCTCGTGCCCAGCGCCTTCACCCACACCACGGGGCAAGCGCATTGGGAGGTGCTGCTGCGCGCCCGCGCCATCGAAAACCAGGCCTATGTGCTGGCCAGCGCCCAGGGCGGCGTGCATGAAACCGGGCGGCGCACCTGGGGCCACAGCATGCTGGTGGATGCCTGGGGCGGCGTGCAGGCCCTGCAGGCCCAAGGCCAGGGGGTGGTGGTGGGGGACCTGCAGCGCCAGCACTTGCAGCAGGTGCGTGCCCAGTTGCCAGCGCTGGCGCACCGCGTGCTGTGATCCCGCGCGCGCGGCGGTCAGCGGCCCGGGGGCTGGTCGCTGTGGCGGGCGTCTTCGGGGGGCAATTCGCCCCGCTTGCGCCCGGCGAACATGGTCCACCAGACGATACCCACCAAAATCAGCAAAGCCCCCAGCGCTTCAAGCAAAATCAGTCCCATGAACTGGAATCCCCTGCGATGGTTTGTGACGGCCCTGATTGTAGGAACACTGGCCGCATGCTCTAGCCCACCCCCGGCGCCGTCCGTGCCTGTCGTACCGCCGCGCGGCACCGGCGCTGCGGCCTGGCCGGGCGATGCCGGCCCCCTGCCGGGCGTGCGCCAGCAGGCCAAGAGCCGCTGGGTGCCTGTGCATTGGGCCGAGCTGCCCGGCTTTGCCGACGACGCCCTGCACGAGGCCTGGAACGCCTGGCTGCGAAGCTGCGAGCGCCCGGCCCCGGCATTTGCAGCGCTGTGCGCCGAGGTGCGCCAACTCAGCATTGCCAGCGGCGAGGAGCAGCGCGCCTGGATGGTCGCACGCCTGCAGCCCTACCGCATTGAGGCGCTGGACGGCAACGCCGAAGGCCTGCTCACGGCCTACTACGAACCCTTGCTGGAGGCCGCGCGCCAGCCCGGCAGCGGCTTTGCCGTGCCCCTGTACCGCCTGCCTGGCATGGACAGCAAGCCTTGGTACACGCGCCAGCAAATCGACACCCAGCCCGAAGCCCAGGCGCAACTGGCCGGGCGCGCCATTGCCTGGGTGCGCGACCCGGTGGATGCGCTGGTGCTGCACATCCAGGGCTCGGGGCGGCTGCGCATCACCGAGCCCGACGGCAGCCAGCGCCTGGTGCGGCTGGCCTACGCGGGCAGCAACGACCAGCCCTACCAGAGTGTGGGCCGCTGGCTGCTGGACCAGGGCGCCACGCGCGACGCCACCTGGCCCGGCATCAAGGCCTGGGTGGCGGCCAACCCGCAGCGCGTGAATGAACTGCTGTGGAGCAACCCGCGCTACGTGTTCTTCCGCGAGGAGCCCCTCGATGCGCTGGACGCCGGTTTCGGCCCGCGCGGCGCGCAGGGCGTGGCGCTCACGCCGGGGCGCTCCATCGCGGTGGACAAGGGCAGCATCCCCTATGGCACGCCCGTGTGGCTGGCCTCCAATGGGCCGCAAACGTCGCTGGCACGCCTGGTGCAGGCACAGGACACAGGCAGCGCCATCCTGGGCGCCGTGCGTGCCGACTACTTTGCCGGCTGGGGTGCCGAAGCGGGCGACCTGGCCGGGCGGCTCAAGCAAAACCTGCGCATGTGGGCACTGTGGCCAAAATAAGCATGAAATTGGCCTCTAACGCTTGTTGGCCAAGCGCAAGCAGCTATTGATTCGGGAGTAACCAGCAGTGTCTGCACCCAGCCCCACGCCGCACTGGAGCGAAGCACGGCTGCGCAGCGTGAGCCTGGCCCAGGCCATCGAGCAGGCAGACACGGCGCACACCCTGGTGAGCCCCGTGGAGCTGGAGGAAGCCACGCAGCGCGCCTTGGCGCAGGCCCGCGCACGCGGTGTGCAGCGCGTGGGGTTGGCCGATTGCGTGGTGGATAGGGCCGACGCCATCGTCGAGCGTGCCAGCGCCCGCGATGCGGCGGTGGCTGCTTTGCGCTCGCCACGCTGGCTTGGATGGGCCCGCGGCCTGCCGGTGGTGGCGCTGCTGCTGGGGCTGGTGCTGGACCGCATCGCCAACGCGCACCGGGTGGACTTGCTTTCGCCCCCCTTGCTGGCCGTGCTGCTCTGGAATGTGGCGGTCTACACCCTGCTGCTGTGGCAGGCCGTGCGCCGCCCTGCGCTGCCTTCGCCCTGGCTGCCAGGCCTGGGCCGGGTGCTGGCGCACTGGCGCGTGCCGGGGGCGGGCCGCGGAGGGCGTGGCCTGTCGGCGCGCATTGCGGCGCAGTTCCAGGCACTGT
>CAZRFF010000119.1:0-1959 GCA_964599265.1 uncultured Simplicispira sp.
CGGGTCCTGCAGGCGGCGCGCAATGCTGGCGGCGCCGCGCAGGCTCACGTCCACATCCGGCAGTTCCTGGCTGGCGTATTCGCTGGCGGAATACACCGAAGCACCGGCTTCGCTGACCACCACTTTTTCAATAACCTGATCGGCCTTGGCGGCGAGTTTGAGCAGGTCGGCGGCGAGTTTGTCGGTTTCGCGGCTGGCCGTGCCGTTGCCGATGGCGATGAGCTGCACGCCGTGCTTTTCGACCAGGCGCGCCAGGGTGTGCAGGCTGCCGTCCCAGTCGCGGCGCGGCTCGTGGGGGTAGATGGTGGCAGTGTCCACCAGTTTGCCCGTGGCATCCACCACGGCCACCTTCACGCCGGTGCGGATGCCGGGATCCAGCCCCATGACGGCCTTCTGCCCGGCAGGCGCGGCCAGCAGCAGGTCGCGCAGGTTGTCGGCAAAGACCTTGATGGCCACTTTTTCGGCATCTTCACGCAGGCGCGAAAACAGGTCGCGCTCGGTGGAGAGGCTCAGCTTCACGCGCCAGGTCCAGGCCACGCATTTGCGCAGCAGGTCGTCGCTCTTGCGGCCCTGGTGGCTCCAGCCCAGGTGCAGGGCGATGCGGCCTTCGGCCAGGCTGGGTTGGCCGGGCTCGGGCTCTTGCGGCTGCACCAGCTTGGCTTCCAGGATTTCCAGCGCACGGCCGCGGAACACCGCCAGTGCGCGGTGGCTGGGCACGCGGCCCATGGGTTCGTCGTAGTCGAAGTAATCGCGGAATTTGGCAACCTCGGCATCCTGCTCGTTCTTGCCATCGACTTTTTTACTGCGCAGCAGGCCCTCGGCCCACAGCCATTCGCGCATGGCCTGCACCAGTTGCGGGTCTTCGGCCCAGCGCTCGGACAGAATGTCGCGCACGCCGTCGAGCACGGCCAGCGTGGTGGAAAAATCCGGCCCCGGCTTGCCGTCGTCCAGGGTGGTGGCGGGGCGGCAAAAGGCCTGCGCCTCGGCATGCGGGTCCAGCGTGGGGTCGGCCAGCAGTTTGTCGGCCAAGGGTTCCAAGCCGAATTCCTTGGCGATCTGGCCCTTGGTGCGGCGCTTTTGCTTGAAGGGCAGGTAGATGTCTTCCAGCTCCTGCTTGGTCGGTGCTGCTGCAATGGCGGCGCGCAGCAGGTCGGTGAGCTTGCCTTGCTCATCGATGGCCTTGAGCACGGCCACGCGGCGGTCTTCAAGTTCGCGCAGGTAGGACAGGCGCGCTTCCAACTCGCGCAGTTGCACGTCGTCCAGGCCGTTGGTGGCCTCTTTGCGGTAGCGTGCGATGAAGGGCACCGTGGCGCCGCTGTCGAGCAATTCGACCGCTGCACGCACTTGGGATTCGGTAATTTTGATTTCTGCGGCCAATTGGCCGATGATTCTCTGCATGGATCGTTGTCTGAAACGCGAAGCGCGGGAGTTTGCCATAGCTGCCAGCGCCCCAAAAAAAGGAGGAACCTCTATGATTTTTTGGTCACCCCCCCACCGCAGGCAATGGGCCATGGTTTGCACCCTGCTGCTGGCCTGCCTGCAAGCCACGGCCCAGCCCAAGGACACCAAGGAGGCCGAAGACGATGCGGACGACGACAGCGCGGCCACAAGCACCGTGCCAGAGCGCATGGAGATCTCCAGCGACGGCACATTGGTCATCGACGCCCGCTCCAAAGTCGCCTGGGCGCGCTGCCTGGAAGGCACCCAATGGAACGGCAAAACCTGCGCCGGCCTGCCCCTGTTGTTCGACCGCACCGAGGCCCAGGCCGCCGCCCGCGAGCGCAGCGCGGCCGACGGCGTGGCCTGGCGCCTGCCCCGTGCACTGGAGCTGCGCCACCTGGTGCAGCGCCGCGCCACGCCGCCCGGCGTAGACCCGGCGCTGTTCCCAGCCGCGCCGGGCACCTGGCATTGGTCGGGCACTTCACGCATCCACACCGGCGCCGTCAACGCCTACAACTA
>CAZRFF010000119.1:1969-6841 GCA_964599265.1 uncultured Simplicispira sp.
CAACTACGGCAATGTGCAAAAAGGCAGCACCGGCGGCGCCGTGAGCCGCATAGGCACGCGCCAAGGCTGGGCGGTGGACATGGGCAGCGGGGAATCGAGCCCCGTGCACAAAGACAGCCGCCTGCCCGTGCGCCTGGTGCGGCCCTACCCCTGATTTACCCGGCCCGCAGCTGCGCGCGCAACTGTGCGCCCAGCTCGGGCTTGTCGGCAAAGGGGTCGCTGGGGTTGCGGGTTTGCAATACGTCGTCCATGCGGGTGCGCACGCTGGCCAGCGCCTGGGGGTGGCTGTAAATGTAGAACTGGCCTGCGGCCACGGCATCGAACATTTTTTGCGCCACTTCGGCCGCGGTGACTTTGCCGCTGCCCACGGCCTTGCCGGTCATGGCCTGCCCGATGAGCTGGCTGCGCGTGGGCTTGGCGTCTGCCTGGTCTGCGGGGCGGTTGCGCTCGCTCTGGTGGATGCCGGTGGGCACGAAGAAGGGGCACAGCACGCTGGCGCTGATCTGGTCGGTGACCAAAGACAGATCCTGGTACAGCGTTTCGCTCAGGCTCACCACGGCATGTTTGCTGACGTTGTACACGCCCATATTGGGCGGGTTGACCAAGCCGGCCATGCTGGCGGTGTTGACGATGTGGCCGCGCCAGGCGGGGTCTTGCTGCGCGGCTTGCAGCATCAGCGGGGTGAACACGCGCACGCCGTGCACCACGCCCATGAGGTTGACGCCCAGCACCCATTCCCAGTCGCGCACGGTGTTTTCCCACACCAAGCCGCCCGAGCCCACGCCGGCGTTGTTGAACACCAGGTGCGGCGCGCCAAAGCGCTGCATCACGTCCTGGGCCAATTGCTCCATTTGCGCGGCATTCGATACATCCACCCGTTTGGCCAGCACGGCACTGCCGGCCGCCTGCATCTCGGCGGCGGCGGCATCCAGCGCGTCCTGCTGCACATCGACCAGCACCAGGTTCATGCCCAGGCGGGCGCCAATGCGCGCGCACTCCAAGCCGAAGCCCGAGCCAGCGCCAGTGAGGACCGCCGTTTTGCCTTGAAAATTCTCGATCATGGTGTTCCTTGTGAATGAGTAAGAATCAACCCAACTGGACGATTTGCTTGCCAAAGTTCTTGCCTTTGAGCATGCCCAAAAACGCTTCGGGCGCGGCGGCCAGGCCCTGGGCGATGCTCTCGCGCGGGCGCAACTGGCCGGTGGCCACCAGGGTGCCCAATTCCTTGAGCGCTTCGGGCCAGACCTCCATGTGCTCGCTGACGATGAAGCCCTCGATCTTGAGCCGGTTGATGAGGATGAGCGCCGGGTTGGCCATGGGCAGGGGCTGGCCGTCGTAGCCGGCGATCATTCCGCACAGGGCGATGCGGCCAAAGGCGTTCATGCGCAGCATGATGGCGTCGAGGATATAGCCGCCCACGTTTTCAAAATAGCCGTCGATGCCGTTGGGGCAGGCTTCCTTCAAGGCCTTTGCGAGCGTCTTCACATCGGTATGGGCCTTGTAGTCCAGGCAGGCGTCAAAGCCCAGTTCTTCGGTGGCGTAGCGGCATTTGTCCGGCCCGCCGGCAATGCCCACCACCCGGCAGCCGCGCGCCTTGGCCAGGGCGGCAAAAGCGCTGCCCACGGCGCCGGTGGCGGCGCTCACCACCACAGTCTCGCCCGCCTTGGGGGCAATGATTTTGACCAGGCCGTACCAGGCCGTGACGCCCGGCATGCCCACGGCGCCCAGGTAGTGCGACAGCGGCACGTGGGCGGTATCCACCTTGCGCAAAAGGCCGGGGGCATTCCCATCGACCACGCTGTACTCCTGCCAGCCGCCCATGCCCACCACCTTGTCGCCCGCAGCGTATTTGGGGTGGCGGCTCTCAACCACCTCGCCTGCTGTGCCGCCAATCATCACCTCCCCCAGGGGCTGGGCTGCGGCGTAGCTCTTGCTGTCGTTCATGCGACCGCGCATGTAAGGGTCCAGGCTTAAAAAATGGTGGCGCACCAGCACTTGGCCGTCTTGCAAGGCGGGGGTGTCGGTAGCCACAAGGCGGAAATTGGCCGCCGTGGCCTCGCCCTGCGGGCGGTTGTCGAGCAGGATTTGCTGGTTGCGTGGCATGGTTGTTCCTTTACTCTTGTTTTGATAGCTGCATGCGCCCGTTGGCAGGGCGTTAGAGCCGTATTTTGGTTTAATCGGTCGGCACGGACTGCAGCGCGTGCACCTTGCGCCCCTCCACGGGCAGGCGGCGCACGTACTTGAAGGTGCCGGTGGCGTGGCAGCACAGCTTGCCCTGGGCATCCCACACCGAAGCCTCGGTAAAAGCCAGCGTAGCCGTGCGCTGCATGAGCCGCCCGCGTGCCACCAAGGGCCCCTGGGCGGGCTGCATGAAGCTGGTCTTCATCTCGATGGTGACCACGCCCATGTCGGGCGTTTCGCTGCGCGCAGCCGATGCCATGGTCACGTCCAGCAGCGTCATCAGGGCACCGCCGTGCGTCACGGCAAAGGAATTGAGGTGCTCGGGCTGCGCCGCGTAGTGCAGCTCGGACTCCCCCGCCTCCATGCGGTGCAGGGTAAAGCCCAGATGCTCCACAAACGGAATGTGCACACCAAAACCCTGGTGTACATCGCCGCGAGAAGACATACCGTCAACTACCCACCAAGGCGCTCACACCGCCATCGACGGCCATCCACTGCCCGGTGATGTGCTTGCCCGCATCGCTGGCGTACAGCAGGGTGATGCCCTTGAGGTCTTCATCGTCGCCCAGGCGGCGCAGGGGGGCGTGGGCTTTCATGGTTTCTTCGCCCAGCGACTCGATCAGCGCCGTGGCCATTTTGGTTTTGAAGAAACCCGGGCAGATGGCGTTGACGGTGATGCCATGCTCGCCCCACTCGCCAGCCAGGGCGCGGGTGAAGTTGATGACCGCCCCCTTGGAGGTGTTGTAGGCAATGGTCTTCATCCCCGCGGGGTTGCCCCCCAGGCCGGCAATGGAGGCGATGTTGATGATGCGCCCCTGCCTGCGCCCCATCATGCTGTGCTTGGCAATGGCCTGCGAGAGCAGGAAGTAGCCGCGCACGTTGAGGTTCATCACCTTGTCCCAGGCGGCCAGGGGGTGGTCTTCGGCCGGTGCGCCCCAGGTGGCGCCGGCATTGTTCACCAAAATATCCACGTCGCCCATGCGCTGCAGGGTTTCGCTGGCCAGGCGGGCAATGTCTTCTTCCTTGGCGCAATCGGCGGCGATCCAGCGCGCGTCGATACCAGCGGCCTGCAGCTCGGCGGTGGCCTCTTCCAGATCGGCCGCCTTGCGCGAAGTGAGCATGATGCGCGCTCCCGCCTCGCCCAGCGCATGCGCCATTTGCAGGCCCAGGCCGCGTGAACCGCCGGTGACCAGGGCCGTCTTGCCCGAGAGGTCGAAAAGTTGCTGAATGGTGCGTGCCATGTATGCGTCTCCAAAGGGTTGCTTCGCCCTCCATTGTGGCCAGTGTGCGGGGGCTGGGCTGTCGCCTGCGCGATTGGCTGGCCCGGCGGCAAAACACCCCCACCACGCCCGAGCGCGCCTTACGCCTTACGCCTTACGCTTGGCCGGAAGCGAAAACCGTGTTCACCACGATGGCAACCGCTGTGCCGACGGCAATACCAGCGGCAATTTCCAACCGAGTGTGGCCCATGCGTTCACGCAGCGCCTCATGGCCGGATGCCCCTGCTGCCAACTTGTTGATGGCCACCGCATGCCTGCCCACCTGCCGACGCAGGCTGCTGGCATCGAGCATCACGATAAAAGCCAGCGTGATGGCCACACCAAAGGCGGGATGCCCGATGCCCTCCTTCAGAGCAATGAGCACAGCCATGCTGCTGACGATCGCACTGTGGTTACTGGGCAACCCACCGTAGCCGATGAGGCCGAACGCAGGTTGTTTGGCTTTGATGCTGTTGGTGATGAATTTCAAAACCCCAGCAATAAACCAGGCTAAAAACGGGGTTAAAGCATAAGAAAAGTCCATGTTTATCACCCCTGCACAGGCCATAGCGCCCAGCCGCAGGCCGCCACCCACAGCAACACCGTCAGCATGAGCTGCCAATCAGTGAACAATGCATCCGTAGGCGACTCGCCTCCATCAAGCGCCTCAACCACGAACCAGTAACGAAACAAGCCGAACAAAACCAGAGGCACCGTGATGACCAGCTCGGGCCTGGTAGACATCACGAACATGCTGTAGAACAACAACGCCCCAGTGGCAGACATCTCCGCATAGCGGTTCACCAGCGAAACCGAGTACCTTTCGAGCACCTTGCGGCCCTCTGCTCCGCTCTGCGCAAGCTCTTGGCGCCGTTTGATGGCCGCCAGGTACAAAGCCAAACACAGGGTCGTGATGAACATCCAGGAGGACACAGGCACACCGAGTGCCATGGCGCCTGCATAAACACGCAAAACAAAACCGATGGCGATCGTGAAAATATCAACCACAGGTTGGTGCTTGAGCACAAATGTGTAGGCCAGGTTCAGGATCACATAAGCCACGATGACCATCGTGACTTTCGGTGCGGCAAACCAACCCCATACCAACACGGCATAGAGGCCCGCCAGCAAAGTCAAGGCAGCGGGTACCGAGACCATACCTGCCGCCAGAGGGCGGGTTTTAGACTTCGTGGGGTGACGGCGGTCACGCTCCATGTCGTGCATGTCATTGATGACATAGGCCGCCGACGATGCCGCACAG
Organism: uncultured Simplicispira sp.; assembly: GCA_964599265.1. GTDB lineage: Bacteria > Pseudomonadota > Gammaproteobacteria > Burkholderiales > Burkholderiaceae_C > Simplicispira. Next base: position 6,671 of record CAZRFF010000119.1, read on the forward strand.
AACAGCAGCACGGCCAATAGGACATGGCAAACGGATCCCGCGTCCAGAAATTTGCCGGAAAACACCAGCGGGGCCAAAACAAAACCATTCTTGACCCACTGCTTTGGTCGCATCAGCTTGGGATCCGCTGATCAATTCAAAAACCAACGCAACATCGTGAATTCGGCCGCC
>CAZRFF010000120.1:0-6804 GCA_964599265.1 uncultured Simplicispira sp.
CCTGACAACAACGCTAACCAATTGATTTTGTTTGATTTTTAACCGGACAGTAGTGAATCTACATCATATTTAATGCGATGTTAAAATTACATCAGTTTCATCATCGGAGATTTCGTCATGATGCGTACCCAAATTCAATTGCCTGATCGCATCTATGCCGAGGCCAAGCGCATCGCGCAGGAGCATGAGATTTCGTTGGCCGAGGTGGTGCGCCGGGGGGTGGAGTGGATGATTGCCTGTTACCCACCCGGGCGCGTGGCCGACTGGGAAATGCCCGCAGCCCATGCCTTGGGTGATTTGCAGGCGCCGCCAGAGCAGTGGCGCGAGCTGGCCAATACCCGCTGACCGCGCTGATTGCGCGGCCCCCTATCCATCTGCCGAGGCGGTCATGCTCTCCATCGACACCAACATCTTGCTCTACGCTTTGAACCGTGATGCGCCCGAGCATGTGCTGGCGCGCAGCTTTGTGGCCGACTGTGGGCAGCGCGACGACGTGGCCACCTGTGAGCTGGTGCTGGCCGAGCTTTACGTGTTGCTGCGCAACCCCAAGGTGGTTGTCCACCCGCTGGGCGCGGCCGAGGCAGCTGGTATTTGTCAGGGTTTGCGTGCCAATCCGCGCTGGGCGTTGATCGACTGCGCACCAGTGATGGCCGATGTGTGGCAACACGCGGGCACGCCCGGATTTGCCCGCCATCGTATTTTTGATGTGCGGCTGGCGCTGACGGCACAGCACCACGGGGTGACGCAATGGGCCACGCGCAATGTCAAGGATTTTGACGGTTTGGGTTTTGAGCGGCTGATCAACCCGCTGGCACAGTTGGGGTGAATGGCGCGCAGGCGCTGCGTTTGTCTGCTGCCCTGCGCATAGTACAAAAATTCAAGCAGAATCGGTCTGTAACGCTTATGCAGAAAGCGTTAATAGCTATTTTCCAATAGTAAAAGGAGCCCCCCATGCCTGCATCCCAAGACCTGTACGCCGTGTACGGCGCCAGCGGCTGCGGCCGTGGGGTGATGCCGCTGGCGCGTCAGCAGTTGCAGCAGGCGGGCATTGCATCCGATCGCCTGGTGTTTGTGGATGATGGCGTGGGTTTGCCGGAGCAGTTGAACGGCCAGCGGGTGCTGGGCTACGCGCAGTTTCTGGCCGAACCGGCGCGCACGCGCCATGCGGTACTGGCGATTGCTGCCAGCACGGTGCGCGAGAAGCTGGCCCAGCGCTGCGTGCAGGATGGCGTGCTGCCCTGGACGGTGCAGGCGGCCAACGTGGTGAGCATGGATGCGGTGGAGCTGGGCGAGGGTGCCATCCTGAGCCCCTTCGTTACGCTGACCAGCAACATTCGCATTGGCCGGCATTTTCACGCCAACCTGTACAGCTATGTGGAGCATGACTGCGTGGTGGGCGACTTTGTCACCTTTGCACCGGGCGTGAAGTGCAACGGCAACATCGTGATTGAAGACCTCGCTTACATCGGCGCTGGCGCCGTCATCAAGCAGGGCCAGCCAGGCAAGCCGCTGGTGATTGGGCGTGGCGCGGTGGTGGGCATGGGCGCGGTGGTGACCAAGAGCGTGCCAGCGGGGGGGACGGTGGTGGGTAATCCGGCAAGGGTGCTGGTGAGGGGGTAAAGCGCTATATTTGGCGCTATATTCAGTGCAAGTAATCAGCAGGAGTCATCACCATGGATGCCATCTACGCCAACTATTCCATCAGTATGTCGGAGTTCAAGCGCAACCCGGCGCAAGTGCTGCGTAGCGCTGGTGAAAAGCCGGTTGCCGTGTTGAACCACAACCGACCCGCGTTTTATATGGTCACGCCCAAGTTGTTCGAGGCGCTGATCGAACAACTGGCGGATCGCGACCTGGTCGCACTGGTGCAGAGCCGTTTGGCGGACAAGGCGTCCGCTGTCGAGGTGGATTTGGATGCCCTCTGAGCCTGAACCGACAGCCGCAGCATCGACGCGCTACCGGTTGAAGTTTGTGCCGGCCGCGTTGGATGAATGGAATACGCTGGATGGCAGCGTCAAAACGTTGTTTAAAAAGCTGCTGAGCAAACGCCTTGAGCAGCCTCGCCTGCCAGGCGCTGAGTTACACGGTGAGCTGCGCGACTGCTACAAAATCAAACTGCTCAAACAAGGCTATCGGCTGGTCTATCAGGTGGAAGATGACGTGCTGGTCGTATTGGTGTTAGCTGTAGCGAAGCGCGAAGATATGGTGGCCTACCGTGCCTGGCAAGGCTGGAAGGCTCCGTCAAGGAAGAGTAGCGAAGCGCGAAGATATGGTGGCCTACCGTGCCGCCGTTGAACGTTTGGCCAGAGATATTTAACGGAAAGAAAATAAATGCTGAACACCCCTTTTTCCCCCTGGCCTAGCTTTACGACGCAAGAGGCCGACGCCGTGCGCGATGTGCTGTTGTCCAACAAAGTCAATTACTGGACAGGCACCGAGTGCCGCGAATTCGAAAAAGAGTTTGCAGCCTGGGCAGGTACGCGCCATGCGGTGGCGCTGGCCAATGGCACATTGGCGCTGGATGTGGCTTTGAGAGCCCTGGGCATTGGCCCGGGCGATGAGGTGGTGGTCACGTCGCGCACCTTTATCGCCAGCATTTCCTGCGTGGTCAATGCCGGGGCAACGCCGGTGTTTGCTGATGTGGAGCCGGATAGCGGCAACCTCAGCGCCGCCACCATTGCCAAGGTGCTCTCGCCCAAAACCAAGGCCGTCATTTGCGTGCATCTGGCCGGCTGGCCTTGCGATATGGACGCCATCATGGCGCTGGCTGAAACGCATGGCCTGAAGGTGATTGAAGATTGTGCCCAGGCGCATGGGGCGCGCTACAAGGGCCGCAGCGTGGGCAGCATCGGCCATATTGGTGCGTGGAGCTTTTGCCAGGACAAGATCATGACCACGGGTGGCGAAGGCGGCATGGTGACGACCAACGACGAAGCGCTGTGGCGCGCGATGTGGAGTTTCAAGGACCATGGCAAGAGTTACGCCGCCGTGTACGAACGCGAACACGCGCCGGGTTTCAGGTGGCTGCACGAGAGCTTTGGCACCAACTGGCGCATGTTGGAAATGCAGGCCGTCATTGGCCGTATTCAGTTGCAGCGCATGGCCGACTGGACGGCCACGCGCACGCGCTACGCCGAGCAGATTTGGCAGACCTGCCGAGGCATTGCTGCGCTGCGCGTGCCCGAGGTGCCTGCGGACGTGCAGCACGCGCATTACAAGTGCTACATCTATGTGCACCCCGAGAAACTGGCCGCTGGTTGGAGCCGCGACCGCATCGTTGCTGAGATTAACGCCTTGGGTGTGCCGTGCTACCAGGGCAGTTGCTCCGAGGTGTATTTGGAAAAAGCCTTTGACGGTACGGGCTGGCGGCCTGCTACCCCTTTGCCCGTGGCGCGGGCGTTGGGCGAAACCAGCTTGATGTTCTTGGTGCACCCCACGCTGATGCAGGCCGAGGTGGACAAGACCTGTGCGGCGATTGGGCAGGTGCTGGGGCGGTCATAGGCGCATCAGACCAAGCAGGATAATCGCTGTGTTGCTGCTTCACAATCCCCCAAATTGGCCCGCACCCAATCGTCGTTGTAGTAGGTCGGCAAATACCGCTCCCCCGCATCGCACAGCAGCGAGAGGATAGAACCCTGTTCGCCGCGTTCGCGCATGGCTTGCGCCAGGCGCAGCATGGCGACGAAGTTGGTGCCGGTGGAGGGGCCCACGCGCCGCCCCAGCAGGGTGGTGAGGGCGCGCATGGCGGCGATGGAGTCTTGGTCGGCCACTTCTTCCATGCGATCTACCAGGGTAGGGATGAAGCTGGCTTCTACCCGCGGGCGGCCTATGCCTTCGATGCGCGAGCCGGGGGCGGTCAGTGTAGCGTCGCCCGTGCGGTGGTACTGGGCAAACACCGAGCCTGCCGGGTCGGCCACGCAGACCTGGGTGGCGTGGCGCTGGTAGCGCACGTAGCGGCCTATGGTGGCGCTGGTGCCGCCGGTGCCTGCGCCCACCACGATCCAGCGCGGCACGGGGTGGCGTTCTTGGCGCATTTGGCTGAACATGCTTTCGGCAATGTTGTTGTTGCCGCGCCAGTCGGTGGCGCGTTCGGCGTAGGTGAACTGGTCCATGTAGTGGCCGCCCGTCTCTTGTGCCACGCTGCGTGCGGCGCCGTACACGTCGCTGGCGTGCTCGACGAAATGGCAGCGCCCGCCGTAGAACTCGATGAGGGCGATTTTTTCGGCCGAGGTGCTGCGCGGCATCACGGCCACGAAGGGCAGGCCCAAAAGGCGTGCAAAGTAGGCTTCGCTGACGGCGGTGGAGCCGCTGGAGGCTTCAACAATGGTCGAGCCCTCGCGCACCCAGCCGTTGCACAGTGCGTAGAGGAACAGCGAACGCGCCAGCCGGTGCTTGAGGCTGCCCGTGGGGTGGGTGGATTCGTCCTTGAGGTACAGGTCTATGCCCGTGGCGCCGAAGGCGGGCAGCGGCAGGGGGATGAGGTGCGTGTCGGCGCTGCGCTGGTAGTCGGCCTCAATGCGGGCGATGGCCTGGTGCAGCCAGGGGCCCGAAGGTATGCGAGATGTGGAGTGCATGGTGTGGCAATCGCAGGGTTTGATGTTGGCGTCCTAAAGACGGGTGTTGTCAGCCCAGCCGCTGCAGTGCCGCCTGCACCAGATCGGCCGTGGCTGTGGGGCTGTCGCAGGCGATGGCGTGCCGCTGGGGCATGCTGCGCAGCCATGTGATTTGGCGCTTGGCCAGTTGGCGGGTGGCGGCGATGCCGCGTTCGCGCAGCAGGGGCAGGTTCAGCGGCGTGCCTGCGGGGCGGCTGGCCTGGTCGTCCAGGGCCTCCCACGCCTGGCGGTAGCCTACGCAGCGCATGGAGGGCAGGTCGGCGTGCAGGTCGCCGCGTGCGCGCAGGGCTTGCACCTCGTTCACAAAGCCCCCGGCCAGCATGGCGTCAAAGCGCTGGGCGATGCGCCCATGCAGCCAACTGCGGTTTTGGGGTTCCAAAGAGAAAAAGGCTGTAGCGCCCAATATACCTGCGCTAGAAGCTCCTGATTTGATAGTATGGAAGCTCGACAGCGGGCGGCCAGACACCTGCCACACCTCCAGTGCGCGCTGGATGCGCTGGCTGTCGCCGGGGGCCAGGCGGGCCGCGGTGGCGGGGTCTATGCGGGCCAGTTCGGCGTGCATGCCGGGCCAGCCGATCTGGGCGGCCTGTGCTTCGAGCTGCGCACGCACGGCGGGGTCGGCGGCGGGCATGTCGTCGATGCCGTCGAACAAGGCCTTGAAGTACAGCATGGTGCCGCCCACCAGCAGGGGCAGTGCGCCGCGGGCGCGTATCTCGGCCACCAGCCGGGTGGCGTCTTGCACGAATTCTGCAGCGCTGTAGGCCTGCAGCGGGTCGCGGATGTCGATGAGGTGGTGGGGGACGAAGTCGCGCTCTTGCGCCGTGGGTTTGGCGGTGCCTATGTCCATGCCGCGGTAGACCAGTGCGGAATCGACGCTGATGATTTCCACCGGCACGCGCTTGCCCAGCACGGCGGCCAGCGCCAGGGCGCCTGCTGTTTTACCCGAGGCGGTGGGCCCGGCCAGGGCGATGGCGGGGCCCTGGTAGGGGGGCGTGGCTTGGGGGGTGGGGGATTGGGTGGAGGGGGGCGAGGAAGGCATGGCCTGGTGAGCGTAGCAGATCCCACAAAAACCAAAGGGGCCCGCAGGCCCCTTGGTCGTGTGTGGCAGGGAGTGGTTAGATCAGACCCTGGCCCAGCATGGCGTCGGCCACCTTGGCAAAGCCGGCCACGTTGGCGCCGGTGATGTAGCTGACCTTGCCGTCGGCCAGTTGGCCGTGTTCCAGGCAGGCGGTGTGGATGCCGCGCATGATGCCGTGCAGCTTGGCGTCCACTTCGTCGCGCGTCCAGGACAGGCGCTGCGCGTTCTGGCTCATCTCCAGGCCCGAGGTGGCCACGCCGCCGGCGTTGCTGGCCTTGCCGGGGGCGTAGAGCACGCCGGCCTTCTCGAACACCTTGGCCGCTTCGTTGGTCGAGGGCATGTTGGCGCCTTCGGCCACGCACTGCACGCCGTTGCGGATGAGGATGCGGGCATCTTCTTCGTCCAGCTCGTTTTGCGTGGCGCAGGGCAGGGCGATGTCCACGGGCACATGCCAGGGGCGCTTGCCAGCCTCAAAGCGCACACCGGTGCGGGCGGCGTAGTCGCTCACGCGGCCATAGTGGTGGTTTTTCACGTCCATGAGGATGGCGAGCTTCTCGGTGGTGAAGCCGTCTTCGTCGATGATGGTGCCGCTGGAATCGGACACGGTGATGACCTTGGCGCCCAACTGCATGGCCTTTTCGACCGAATATTGCGCCACGTTGCCCGAACCCGAGACCGATACACGCATGCCGTCAAACGATTTGCCGTGGGTCTTGAGCATTTCTTCGGCAAAGTACACCGTGCCGTAGCCGGTGGCTTCGGGGCGGATCAGCGAGCCGCCGAAGGACAGGCCCTTGCCGGTGAAAACGCAGTCGGCGCGGTTGGAAAGCTTCTTGACCATGCCGGCGATGTAGCCCACCTCGCGGCCGCCCACGCCGATGTCGCCTGCGGGCACGTCGGTGTCCGAGCCCACATGGCGGAACAGTTCGGTAGCGAAGGCCTGGCAGAAGCGCATGACTTCAGCCGGGCTCTTGCCCTTGGGGTCGAAGTCCGAACCGCCCTTGCCGCCGCCCATGGGCAGGGTGGTCAGCGCGTTTTTAAAGGTCTGCTCGAACGCCAGGAACTTGAGCACCGAGAGGTTGACCGAGGGGTGGAAGCGCAGGCCGCCCTTGT
>CAZRFF010000121.1:0-6774 GCA_964599265.1 uncultured Simplicispira sp.
CCAAGGTGCAGGACAAGGTCAAGGAGTTCTTCGGCAAGGAGCCGCGCAAGGACGTGAACCCCGACGAAGCCGTGGCCGTCGGCGCCGCCATCCAGGGCCAGGTGCTCTCGGGCGACCGCAAGGACGTGCTGCTGCTGGACGTCTCGCCTCTGTCCCTGGGCATTGAAACCCTGGGCGGCGTGATGACCAAGATGATCACCAAGAACACGACCATCCCGACCAAGTTCGCGCAGACCTTCTCCACCGCCGACGACAACCAGCCAGCCGTGACCATCAAGGTCTTCCAGGGCGAGCGCGAGATGGCTTCGGGCAACAAGCTCCTGGGCGAGTTCAACCTCGAAGGCATTCCGCCCGCACCGCGCGGCCTGCCCCAGATCGAAGTGTCGTTCGACATCGACGCCAACGGCATCCTGCACGTGGGCGCCAAGGACAAGGGCACGGGCAAGGAGAACAAGATCACCATCAAGGCCAACTCGGGCCTGTCGGAAGACGAAATCCAGCGCATGGTCAAGGACGCTGAATTGAACGCCGCCGACGACAAGAAAAAGCTCGAACTGGTACAGGCCAAAAACCAGGGCGAAGCCGCCGTGCACAGCGTGACCAAGAGCCTGGGCGAGCATGGCAACAAGCTCGACGCCGGTGAAAAGTCCGCCATCGAAGCGGCCGTGAAGGCCCTGGAAGAAGCGCTCAAGGGCGAGGACAAGGCCGAGATCGAAACCAAGACCGAAGCCTTGATGACCGCCAGCCAGAAGCTGGGTGAAAAAATGTACGCCGAAGCCCAGGCAGCGCAAGCGGCCCAGGCCGCCGGCGGCGCCCAAGAACAGGCCGCAGGCGGTGCCAAACCGGCCGACGACGACAACGTGGTTGATGCCGAGGTCAAGGAAGTCAAGAAGGGCTGATCCCTGCTGCCGTGCTGACCGACCACCGCCGCGCAGGCCCCAAACGGCCTGGCGCGGCGTTGCTCTGAATGCTGTTCCAAGCCACTGGATTGCACCATGTCCAAAAGAGACTATTACGAAATCCTCGGCGTTCCCAAGAACGCCACCGAGGACGACATCAAAAAGGCCTACCGCAAGCTGGCCATGAAGCACCACCCGGACCGCAACCAGGGTGATGCTGCCAAGAATGCCGAAGAAAAATTCAAAGAGGCCAAAGAGGCTTACGAGATGCTCTCGGACGGGCAAAAACGCGCCGCCTACGACCAGTACGGCCACGCGGGGGTAGACCCCAACATGCGCGGCCCCGGTGGCGCAGGCGCCGAAGGTTTTGGCGGTTTTGCCGAAGCCTTTGGCGATATTTTTGGCGACATGTTCGGCCAGAGCCGGGGCGGCGGACGCGGAGGCAACCGCGTGTACCGGGGCAGTGATTTGTCCTACGCCATGGACATCACGCTGGACGAGGCCGCCAAAGGCAAGGACGCGCAAATCCGCATCCCCAGCTGGGAAGCTTGCGACACCTGCCACGGCAGCGGCGCCAAACCCGGCACCAGCGCCAAAACCTGCGGTACCTGCCAGGGTAGCGGCACGGTGCAGATGCGCCAGGGCTTTTTCAGCGTGCAGCAAACCTGCCCGCACTGCCGGGGCACGGGCAAGATCATTCCCGAGCCCTGCACCAGCTGCCATGGCCAGGGCAAGCTCAAAAAGCAAAAGACGCTGGAAGTCAAAATCCCCGCGGGCATCGACGATGGCATGCGCATTCGCAGCACGGGCAATGGCGAACCCGGCACCAACGGTGGACCGCCGGGCGATTTGTACATCGAAATCCGCATCAAGAAACACGAGATTTTTGAGCGCGACGGCGACGATTTGCACTGCCAGGTGCCGGTGAGCTTCATCACCGCCGCCCTGGGCGGCGAGATCGAGGTGCCCACCCTGTCGGGCAAGGCCGCCATCGACATTCCCGAGGGCACCCAGGCGGGCAAGCAATTCCGCCTGCGCGGCAAGGGCATCAAGGGCGTGCGCGCCAGCTACCCCGGCGATTTGTACTGCCACATCGTCGTCGAGACGCCGGTCAAACTCACCGAGTACCAGCGCAAGCTCTTGCGCGAGCTGGAAGAGTCGCTGAAAAAAGGCGGCGGCAAGCATTCGCCCAGCACAGAGAGCTGGACTGACAGGCTCAAGAGCTTTTTCAGCTAGCCCTATCGCCTGAACCCGGTGCTTGGGCACGTTACCATGGGGGCCGTTCTGAACAAGGATGGCCCCCATGTCCGTTAGCATCACCTTCCTGGGCGCAGCCGGTACTGTTACCGGCTCCAAATACCTCGTCCGCGACGGCAGCCACAGCCTGCTGGTCGATTGCGGATTGTTTCAAGGCTATAAGCTGCTGCGCGAGCGCAACTGGCAGCCTCTGCCCATCAGCCCGCGCCAGATCGACGCCGTCGTCCTCACCCACGCCCATCTGGACCACAGCGGCTACCTGCCCCTGCTGGCGCGCGAGGGCTACACCAAACCCATCCACTGCACCAACGGCACGCGCGATCTGTGCGCCATCTTGCTGCCCGACAGCGGCCACCTGCAAGAAGAGGACGCCGCCTACCTCAACCGCCACGCCCTCTCCCGGCACCAGCCTGCGCTGCCGCTGTACACGCGGCAAGATGCCGTGAACTGCCTCAAGCAGTTTCGCACCCACGCCTTTGGCAAGGCGTTTGAGCCCATCCCCGGCTGGCGTGTGCGGTTTTCGCACGCCGGCCACATCCTGGGCGCCGCCAGCGTGCTGCTGGAGGTGGGTGGGCGGCGCATTTTGTTTTCCGGCGATCTGGGCCGCACCGACGATGTGCTTATGGCCCCGCCCGAAGCCCCCCCGGCGGCCGACACGGTGCTGGTGGAGTCCACCTACGGCGACCGCGAACACCCCCAGGCCGACATGCAGCAAGAGCTGGCCCCAGCCCTGCAGCGTTTGGCGCAGCGCGGCGGCGTGGCCGTGGTGCCCGTATTTGCCGTGGGCCGCGCGCAATCGGTGCTGCACGCCATCCAGGAGCTCAAGAACCAAGGCCATCTGCCAGCGGCGCTGCCGGTGTTCCTTGACAGCCCCATGGCCGTGAGCACCACGGGGCTGTTCGAGCGCTACCCCGATGAGCACCGCCTGAATGCGCAGCAGGTTCACGCGCTCTCGCACTGCGCCACCATGGTGGAGACGACCGACCAATCCAAGGCCCTGGCCCGGCGCCACGGCCCCATGGTCATCCTCTCGGCCAGCGGCATGGCCACGGGCGGGCGGGTGCTGCACCACCTGGCCCTCTACGCAAGCGACCACCGCAACATGGTCATCATCACCGGCCACCAGGCGCCGGGCACGCGCGGCGCGCGCATTGCGGCGGGCGAAAAATCCATCCGCATCCACGGCCAGGAGGTAGCCATCCGCGCCGAGGTGGTGCAACTGACCAGCGCCTCCGCCCATGCCGACGCCGAACAAACACTGGCCTGGCTGCGCCGCATGGAGCATGCCCCCGCGCAGGTCTTTGTGGTGCACGGCGAAATGCAGGCCGCCGATATGCTGCGCCAACGCATAGAACACGAAATGCGCTGGCGGGCGGCGGTGCCGGAGCATGGCAGCACCTGCGTGGTGTGATGTGCCATCCGCCCGGCGGCTGCGCGCACCAAAAAACAGGTCAGCAATCGTGAATTACGATGACAACATATTTTTATAGGTAAGAAAATACACAGTCATCTTCGTTTGACACGACAATCCGCCCATGCCCCCTGCCGAGCGCAGCTTCTCCCGCCGTATTGACCTCACCTCGCTGCAGCTGTTTGTCGCGGTGTGCGAGCTGGGCAGCATTGCGCGGGCGGCGGAGCAGGCTTTCATTGCGGCATCGGCCGTGAGCAAGCGCTTGTCTGACCTGGAATCCACCGTTGGCACGCCACTGCTGCAGCGCCACAGCCGGGGTGTGCTGCTGACCCCGGCGGGCGAGAGTCTGTTGCACCATGCCCGGTCGGTGCTGTTTGGGCTGGAGCGCATGCAAAGCGAGCTGGCGGAATACACCGACGGCGTGCGCGGCCATGTGCGCGTGCACGCCAATATCTCGGCCATCGTGCAGTTTTTGCCCGAAGATCTGGGCGCCTTTGCAGCGCAGCACCCACAAATCAAGATCGACCTGCAAGAGCACCTCTCCCCCGCTGTGCTGCACGCGGTGCAAGAGGGCGCGGCGGACCTGGGGCTGTGCAACCTGCCCGCCACCGCCCTGGGCAAGGGCCTGCAAAGCCGCCCCTACCGCAGCGACCGCCTGGTGCTCATCGCGCCCCAGGGCCATCCCCTGTCTGCACGGAAAATGGTTCGATTCGCAGACGTTCTGGCCTATGACATCGTTGGCCTGCACGCGGGCAGCAGCATCAGCCTGGCCATGCGCGCTGCGGCGGCCCATGCGGGCCACGCCCTGCGCCAGCGCATCCAGGTCACCAGCCTGGACGCCATGTGCCGCATGATTGACAACGGCCTGGGCGTGGGCCTGCTGCCCGACCGGGCCTTTGCCTTGCTGCAAGGCTTGGGGCGGCTCGTCGCGGTGCCCCTTGACGAACCCTGGGCCCAACGCGAGCTGCGGCTGGTCGCGCGCGATTTTGCGGCCCTGCCCACCACCGCCCGTTTGTTGGCGGAGCACCTGAGCCCGATCCACCACGAAGCCTAAAATTAACCACCCCACCAGCCCAAAGGAAACGAGAACGCCATGGGACGCACCCTGTACGACAAGATTTTTGACGAGCACACCGTCCACACCGAGGAGGATGGCACGGCCGTGCTCTACATCGACCGCCACCTGGTGCACGAAGTGACCAGTCCGCAGGCCTTCGAGGGCCTGCGCGAAGCCGGGCGCAAGGTGTGGCGCACCAGCTCCATCGTCGCCACCGCCGACCACAACACGCCCACCACGGGCTGGGAGCTGGGCTACGACGGCATTGCCGATCCCATCAGCAAAGAGCAGATCGTCACCCTGGACAAAAACATCGCGCAAAGCGGCGCGGCCGCATTTTTCCCCTTCATGAGCCGCCGCCAGGGCATCGTGCACGTGATCGGCCCCGAGAACGGCGCCACCCTGCCGGGCATGACCGTCGTGTGCGGCGACAGCCACACCAGCACGCACGGCGCCTTCGGGGCCCTGGCACATGGTATTGGCACCAGCGAGGTCGAGCACGTGATGGCCACGCAAACCCTGCTGGCCAAAAAAGCCAAGAACATGCTGATCCGCGTGGACGGCAAAGTGGCCCCCGGCATCACAGCCAAGGACATCGTGCTGGCCATCATCGGCAAAATCGGCACGGCCGGCGGCACGGGCTACACCATCGAGTTTGCGGGCGACGCCATCCGCGCCTTGTCCATGGAAGGCCGCATGACGGTGTGCAACATGGCCATCGAGGCCGGTGCACGCGCCGGCCTGGTGGCCGTGGACGACAAAACCATCGACTACGTCAAAGGCCGCCCCATGGCGCCCACCGGCGTGGAATGGGACCAGGCTGCAGCCTACTGGAAGACGCTGCATTCCGACGCCGACGCACAGTTCGACGCCGTGGTCACCCTGCGCGGCGAGGATATCGTTCCGCAGGTCACCTGGGGCACCAGCCCCGAGATGGTGCTGGGCGTCAACACCAGCGTGCCCGACCCCGACAAGGAAAAAGACGCCAACAAGCGCCACGCCATCGAGCGCGCCCTCACCTACATGGGCCTGGAGCCCGGCAAGCCGCTACAGGACATTTTTGTGGACAAGGTGTTCATCGGCAGTTGCACCAACAGCCGCATCGAAGACCTGCGCTCTGCCGCTGCCGTGGTCAAGAAATTGGGCCAGAAAGTGGCCAAGAACATCAAGCTGGCCATGGTCGTGCCCGGCTCGGGCCTGGTCAAGGAACAGGCCGAGCGCGAAGGCCTGGACCAAATCTTCAAGGCCGCTGGTTTTGAATGGCGCGAGCCCGGCTGCTCCATGTGCCTGGCCATGAACGCCGACCGGCTGGAGCCGGGCGAGCGCTGCGCATCCACCAGCAACCGCAACTTTGAAGGCCGCCAGGGCGCTGGCGGCCGCACCCATCTCGTGAGTCCTGCCATGGCCGCAGCCGCAGCCATCCATGGTCATTTCGTTGACATCCGCCAATTTGCCTAAAAGGAGAGCCTCACCATGAAACAGATCGCTGCATTCATCACCTTCGCGCTGGCTTTTGCGCTGGCAGGCTGCAACACCGTCAAGGGCGTGGGCCAGGACGTACAGAAAGCCGGTGACGCCATCGAGCGCGCCGCCAACAAATAAGGCACCCCATGGATCAATTCACCGTGCACCAGGGCCTGGTGGCCCCCATGGATCGCGAGAACGTCGATACCGACGCCATCATCCCCAAGCAGTTCCTCAAGTCGATCAAGAAAACGGGCTTTGGCCCCAATTTGTTTGACGAGTGGCGTTACCTGGACCAGCCCGGCCAACCCGGCGTGCCCGAAAGCGCGCGCAAGCCCAACCCGGACTTCGTGCTCAACCAAGACCGCTACCAGGGTGCCAGTATTCTGTTGGCGCGCAAGAACTTTGGCTGCGGATCGAGCCGCGAGCACGCCCCCTGGGCGCTGCAGCAGTACGGGTTTCGCTCCGTGATTGCGCCCAGCTTTGCCGACATTTTTTTCAACAACTGCTTCAAGAACGGCATGCTGCCCATCGTGCTGCCCGAGGCCACGGTGGCCCAGTTGTTTGATGACGTACTGGCCTTTCCGGGTTACCAGCTCACCATCGACCTGGAGCGCCAGGTCGTTGTGCGTCCGCAAGGGGAAGAAATCCCCTTCAACGTCGATCCTTTCCGCAAATACTGCCTG
>CAZRFF010000122.1:0-6753 GCA_964599265.1 uncultured Simplicispira sp.
GCCACCCCTTGCACAGCCAGCCGGTGCTGGGGCTGGGCCTGGGCGCCGCCGGCCTGGCCATGGCCCGCTGGTGCGTGCGCTGCGGCGCCCAGGTGACGGTGGCCGACACGCGCGAGGCGCCACCGCAACTGGCGCCATTGCGCGCCGAACTGCCCCAGGTGCGCTTTGTGGGCGGGCCTTTGGATGCGGCGCTGCTCGACGGCAGTGCGGCCACCGTGGTATACCGCTCGCCGGGCTTGAGCCCGCACTCCATTGCTCCTATTTTGGAAGCTGCCAGCGCCCGCTCCATCTGCGTCAAGGGCGAATTGGACTTGTATTCCCAGGCCTTGGATGCCCTGCGCACGCACCACGGCTACACGCCCGCCGTGCTGGCCATCACCGGCACCAATGGCAAGACCACGGTGACTTCGCTCACCGGCAAGCTGGTGGCCCACGCGGGCCGCACGGTAGCGGTGGCGGGCAACATCGGCCCCACGCTGCTGGGCACCCTGACCGAACGCATCGCCGCACAAGACCTGCCCGAAGTGTGGGTGCTGGAGCTCTCCAGCTTCCAGCTTGACGGGGTGCAAGGCTTTGAACCCACGGCAGCCACGGTGCTCAACGTCACGCAAGACCACCTGGACTGGCATGGCGGCATGGACGCCTATGCAGCTGCCAAGGCGCGCATTTTTGGCACGCAGGCGCTGATGGTGCTCAACCGCGACGACGCGCTGGTCTCGCGCATGCTGCCCGAACCTGTCAAGGTCAAGCTGCAAAAACCCCAATACCGCACGCACACCACCTTTGGCGCCGGCATGCCGCAGCGTCCGGGCGACTTTGGCATCGAGGTGGCGGGCGGCATGGCCTGGCTGGTGCGCGCCCAAGAGGCCGACGAAACCCTGCGCCGCAGCAAAAACGCCGAAGAAGAGCTGCACATCCAGCGCCTCATGCCGGCCGATGCGCTGCGCATCCGCGGCCGCCACAACGCCACCAACGCCCTGGCCGCCCTGGCGCTGGCCCAAACGGCGGGCTGCCCCTTGTCGGCCATGCTGTACGGCCTGCGCGAATACCGGGGCGAGCCGCACCGCGTGGAGCCCGTGGGCATCGTGAACGGGGTGGAGTTTTTCGACGACAGCAAGGGCACCAACGTGGGCGCCACGGTGGCGGCCTTGAGCGGCCTGGGCGCCGAGCGGCGCCTCGTTGTCATTCTGGGTGGCGACGGCAAGGGGCAGGACTTTACCCCCCTGGCCGCGCCCCTGGCCCGCCACGCCCGCGCGGCCGTGCTCATCGGGCGCGATGCCCCGGCCATCCGCACTGCGCTGCAGGATTGCGGCATCGCCCTGCACAACGCGGCCACCCTGCCCGAGGCCGTGCGCTGGGCTGCAGAGCGCGCCCATGCGGGCGATGCGGTGCTGCTTTCGCCCGCCTGCGCCAGCCTGGACATGTTCCGCGACTACGCGCACCGGGCCGAGGTGTTCATCGACACCGTGCGCGAGCTGGCCAACGATGCCGGCCAGGATCTGGGAGGGTTGGCATGAGCGCCGCCGCCAGCACCCCCCACAGCCTGTGGCAGCGCATCGCCGCATGGCGCGGCAAGGCCCAGGGCCGCGCTGCCGATTGGCTGCCCGTGCGCGTGGGCGGCACCGAATACCGCCAGACCACCGCCACGCCAGCCAGCGTACTGGGTTTTGACCAAGCCCTGGTGTGGGTGGTGGTGGCCCTGTTGTCCTGGGGCCTGGTGATGGTGTATTCCGCCTCCATCGCCATGCCGGACAACCCGCGTTTTGCCGGCTATGCGCCCACGCATTTCCTCTCGCGCCACGCGTTTTACCTGGTGATGGGGTTTGTGGGCGCGCTGCTGGCCTTTCAGATTCCGATGCGCACCTGGGAGCGCACGGCGCCATGGCTGTTCATCGTCGCGCTGCTGATGCTGGTGGCGGTGCTCATCCCCGGCGTGGGCAAGATGGTCAATGGCGCAAGGCGCTGGCTCTCTGCCGGGCCCATCGGTTTTCAGCCTTCGGAACTGGCCAAGTTTGCCGTGCTGATCTACGCCGCCGATTACATGGTGCGCCGCATGGAGGTCAAGGAACGGTTCTTCCGCGCCGTGCTGCCCATGGCCGCCGCCGTGGCCGTGGTGGGCATGCTGCTGCTGGCCGAGCCTGACATGGGCGCCTTCATGGTGGTGGCCGTGATTGCCATGGCCATCCTGTTTCTGGGCGGGGTGAACGCCCGCATGTTCTTCCTCATCGCGGCCATTTTGGTGGGGGCGTTTGCGTTGATGATTGCCAGCTCCCCCTGGCGGCGCGAGCGCGTGTTCGCCTACCTCGACCCCTTCAGCGAACAGCACGCCCTGGGCAAGGGCTACCAGCTCTCGCACGCGCTCATTGCCATTGGCCGGGGCGAGGTGTGGGGCGTGGGCCTGGGCGGCAGCGTGGAAAAGCTCCACTGGCTGCCCGAGGCGCACACCGACTTCCTGCTCGCCGTCATCGGCGAAGAGTTTGGCCTGCTGGGCGTGCTCACGCTCATCGTGCTGTTTTTCTGGCTCACACGCCGCATCATGCACATTGGCCGCCAGGCCATCGCACTGGACCGCGTGTTCGCCGGCCTGGTGGCGCAGGGCGTGGCCATCTGGATGGGCTTTCAAGCCTTCATCAACATGGGGGTGAACCTGGGCGCCCTGCCCACCAAGGGCCTCACGCTGCCGCTCATGAGCTATGGCGGCTCGGCCATCCTCATGAACCTCATCGCCCTGGCCGTGGTGCTGCGGGTGGATTACGAGAACAAATTGCTCATGAAGGGGGGGCGCGTATGACGCAGATGAGCGCCGCCCGGCCGCCCGAAGGCGCAAAGGCCCCCCTGGGGGGCAGCGAGGACACGCAAGTGCCGAGCGTGGGGGCTCCAGTGCGTATCGCCCTCATCATGGCCGGCGGCACCGGCGGCCACATCTTCCCCGGGCTGGCCGTGGCCCAGGCACTGCGCGAGCGCGGCTGGCGCGTGCACTGGCTGGGGGCGCCCGGCAGCATGGAGTCGCGCATCGTTCCGCCCCAGGGCTTCCCCCTGGAGGCCATTGATTTTTCCGGCGTGCGCGGCAAAGGCCTGGCCACGCTGGTGCAGCTCCCCTTGCGGCTGGCGCGTGCCTTCTGGCAAGCCTGGCAGGTGGTGCGCCGTGTGCAGCCCGACGTGGTGGTGGGCCTGGGCGGCTACATCAGTTTTCCGGGCGGCATGATGGCAGCGCTCGCTGGCAAGCCCCTGGTGCTGCACGAACAAAACTCCGTGGCCGGCATGGCCAACAAGTGGCTGGCGCGTGTGGCCGACCGGGTGTTCACCGCCTTCCCGCAGGTGCTCCCCAAAGGCCAGTGGGTGGGCAACCCCTTGCGCAGCGCATTCACGCAGCAGGCCGAACCCGCCGAGCGCTTTGCCGGACGCAGCGGCCCCCTGCGCCTCTTGGTGGTGGGCGGCAGCCTGGGCGCCAGGGCGCTCAACGAGATCGTTCCCCAGGCCCTGGCCCTGATTCCGCAAGGCCAGCGCCCCCAGGTCACGCACCAAAGCGGCGCGGCGCAAATCGACGCCCTGCGCGCCAACTACCAGGCGGCCGGGGTGCAGGCCGAGCTCACGCCTTTCATCGACGACACGGCCAGCGCCTTTGCCGCGGCCGACCTCATCGTCTGCCGGGCAGGCGCCAGCACCGTGACGGAGATCGCCGCCGTGGGCGCCGCCGCCGTCTTCGTACCTTTTCCATCGGCAGTGGACGACCACCAAACCCACAACGCCCAATTTCTGGTGCAGGCGGGCGGCGGATGGCTGGTGCCGCAAAGCGATCTCACGCCGCGATCCTTGGCCGACATGCTACAAAAAATTGAGCGCCCAGCGCTTTTGGAACGGGCGCAAAAGGCCAAATCCATGCAAAAAACCCAAGCCGCCCGCGAGGTGGTCACCGCCTGCGAGGAGCTGGCCGCATGAAACACGCCATCCACCACATCCACTTCGTCGGCGTGGGCGGCGCGGGCATGAGCGGCATTGCCGAAGTGCTGCTCAACCTGGGCTACCGCGTCTCGGGCTCCGACCTGGCCGACAGCCCCACGCTGCAGCGCCTGCAGGCGCTGGGCATTGCCACCCACCTGGGGCACGACGCCGCACACATCGCCGGGGCCGACGCCGTGGTCACCTCCACCGCCGTCACCGCCGACAATCCCGAGGTGCTGGCCGCACGCGCCAGAAAAATCCCGGTGGTGCCGCGCGCCCTGATGCTGGCCGAACTCATGCGGCTCAAGCAGGGCATTGCCATTGCGGGCACGCACGGCAAGACCACGACGACCAGCCTGGTCACCAGCGTGCTGGCCGAGGGCGGGCTGGACCCAACCTTCGTCATCGGCGGCAAGCTCAAC
The DNA here is from genome assembly GCA_964599265.1 of uncultured Simplicispira sp. Taxonomy (GTDB): domain Bacteria; phylum Pseudomonadota; class Gammaproteobacteria; order Burkholderiales; family Burkholderiaceae_C; genus Simplicispira. The sequence continues at coordinate 4,365 of CAZRFF010000122.1, forward strand.
AGCGCAGGCGCCAACGCCAAGCTGGGCAGTGGCGACTACATCGTGGTCGAAGCCGACGAATCGGATGCCTCCTTCCTCAACCTGCTGCCCGTGATGGCCGTGGTCACCAACATCGACGCCGACCACATGGAAACCTACGGCCACGATTTTGGCCGTCTGAAGAAAGCCTTTGTCGACTTTCTGCACCGCATGCCCTTCTACGGCACGGCCATTTTGTGCGTTGACAACCCTGCCGTTCGCTCCATCGTGTCCGAGGTGTCCTGCCCCATCACCAGCTACGGCTTTTCCGAAGACGCCCAGGTGCGCGCCGTCAACGTGCGCGCGGTGGGCGGGCAAATGCACTTCACGGTGCAGCGGCGCAACGGCGTCACCCTGCCCGACATGGACGTGGTGCTCAACCTCGCGGGCGAGCACAACGTCCTCAACGCACTCTCGGCCATCGCCGTGGCAGTGGAGCTGAACATCCCCGACGACGCCGTGCTGCGCGCCCTGGCCCAGTTCAAAGGCGTAGGCCGGCGTTTTCAGCGCTATGGCGATCTGCCCGCGCAAGGCGGAGGCTCTTTTACCGTCATCGACGACTACGGCCACCACCCCGTGGAAATGGCCGCCACCCTGGCCGCCGCACGCGGGGCCTTTGCGGGGCGGCGCCTGGTGCTGGCCTTCCAGCCGCACCGCTACACCCGCACCCGCGACTGCTTCGAAGACTTCGTCAAGGTCATCGGCGGCGCCGACACCGTGCTGCTCACCGAGGTGTACGCCGCAGGCGAGGCGCCGGTGGTGGCGGCGGATGGCCGCTCCCTGGCGCGTGCGCTGCGCGTCGCCGGCCGCGTGGAGCCGGTGTTCATCGAAAACGTGGCCGAGCTGCCGCAGGCCATTGTCCAAATGGCGCAAGACGGCGACGTGGTGCTGTGCATGGGCGCAGGCTCCATCGGCGCCGTACCCGGCAAGGTGGTTGATATGCTACAAAACAATGAGCAAACAGCGCAGAAAGGACAAGCGCTATGAGCCAAAAAACCATTCAAATCAACGCTGCGGCCCTGGGCAAGGTGGCCGTGCTCATGGGCGGCGATTCGGCCGAGCGCGAAGTCTCGCTCATGTCCGGCGCGGGCGTGCTGCAGGCCTTGCGCGCGCGCGGGGTCGATGCCCATGCCTTTGACCCGGCGCACACCGAGCTGTGCGAGCTCAAGCATGCCGGCTATGCGCGCTGCTTCATCGCCCTGCACGGGCGCCATGGCGAAGACGGTTCGGTGCAAGGCGCGCTGGAGCTGCTGGGCATTCCCTACACTGGTCCGGGCGTGATGGCGTCGAGCATCGCCATGGACAAGACCATGACCAAGCGCGTGTGGATGGCCGAGGGCCTGCCCACGCCACGCTATGTGTGCCTGCCCCCAGACCAGCAGGGCCGTGAGCGGGTGCGCACCGTGCCCGACGAACTGGGCCTGCCGCTCATCGTCAAACCGCCGCGCGAGGGCTCATCCATTGGCGTGTCCAAGGTGCGCAGCAACGAAGACATGCAGGACGCGGTGGCGCTGTCGGCGCAATACGACCCCGACGTGCTGTGCGAGGAATTCATCGCCGGCGAAGAAGTGACCTGCGCCGTGCTGGGCCAGGGCGACGGCGCGCGCGTGCTGCCCGTCATCCGCATCTGCGCACCGGACGGCGCCTACGACTACCAGAACAAATACTTCACCGACGACGTGAAGTACCAGTGCCCCAGCGGCCTGCCCGAAGCAGAAGAAAAAGAAATCCAGCGCATCGTGCTGGCAAGCTACCGCGCCCTGGGCTGCCGGGGCTGGGGCCGCGCCGACCTGATGCTGAGGGCCAGCGACCGCAAGCCCTTCCTGCTGGAGATGAACACCTCGCCCGGCATGACGGGCCATTCCCTCGTGCCCATGGCCGCGCGCGCGGCGGGCATCAGCTATGAAGAACTGTGCGTGCGCATCCTGGCCGATGCGGCCCTGGATACGCCGCCACGCCCCACACAGGGAGCCGCCCAGCCATGACCTCCACGCTGCCCGCACCGCTGGACGTACGCCTGATGAACTGGACCGCCACGGCCCTGTTCCTGGGCTGCGCCGTGCTGTTGCTGGCAGCCTGCGGCGGCTGGGTGCTGCGCCACCCGGCCTTTGCCATTGCGCGCCTGGTGGTCGAGGGCGATGTGGCCCACCACAGCGCCGTCACCTTGCGCGCCAACGTGGCGCCGCGCCTGTCGGGCAACTTTTTCACACTGGATTTGCAGGCGGCACGCCACGCCTTCGAGCAAGTGCCCTGGGTGCGCAAGGCGCAGGTGCAGCGCGAATTTCCGGGCGCCCTGCGCGTGGTGCTGGAAGAGCACCGCGCCGTGGCGCACTGGGGGCCGGAATCGGGCACGGGCATGGTCAATGATTTT
>CAZRFF010000123.1:0-6751 GCA_964599265.1 uncultured Simplicispira sp.
GGCCGCCCGCGCCCATGGGCATGCCAAAGCGCTGGGTGGTGCCGATGACGATGTCGGCGCCCATTTCGCCGGGGGATTTGAGCAGGGTCAGCGCCAGCAGGTCGGCGGCCAGGATGACCGCGCCGCCGCGTGCCTTGTAGGCCTTGATCCAATCCTGGTCATCGCGTACCACACCGTCCACGCCGGGGTATTGCAGCAGCACGGCGAAGCTGTCGTTCTCCAGTGCCTGGGGGCCGTTGCAAGGGCGCACTTCGATGCCCAGGGACTGCGCCCGCGTCTGGATGACCTCCAGTGTTTGAGGCAGCACCTGATCGTCCACATAGAGCACGTTGGATTTGGACTTGCCAGCGCGCAGGGCCAGCGTCATGGCCTCGGCGGCAGCGGTGGCTTCGTCCAGCATCGACGCATTGGCAATGTCCATGCCCGTCAGGTCGGTCACCATGGTCTGGAAGTTGACCAGCGCCTCCATGCGGCCCTGCGAGATTTCGGCCTGGTAGGGCGTGTAGGCGGTGTACCAGGCGGGGTTCTCCAGGATGTTGCGCAGGATGACGCCCGGCGTGTGCGTGCCGTAGTAGCCCTGGCCGATGAAGCTTTTCTTGACCTGGTTCTTGCTGGCAATCGCCTTCAATTCAGCCAGCGCCTCTGCCTCGGTGCAGGCGGGCGGCAAATCCATCGCTTTGGCGCGTGCGATGGAGCGCGGCACGATGGAGGCGACCAGCGCCTGGCGCGTGGCTTCGCCGATGACGGAGAGCATGTGCGCCTCGTCGGCGGCGTCGATGCCGATATGGCGGGGCAGGAATTCGGCGTGATTTTCCAGCGCGGACAGGGGCAGGGCGGTGGGGGCGTTCATGGGATGGCCAATCTCAGATGCTTCAGGTGCTATTAAAAAAGAAGCTGCTGGCGCTTGATTGGTAATGGTTTCAGGTTTTTTCTATCTGAAACAACCGCCCAATCAGCGCAAGCAGCTATGGTTTGTATAGTGCGGCGTCAGGCGCTGGCAGCGAAACTGCCGTAGGCGGTTTCGTCCATCAGCGCGTCCAGCTCGGCGGGGTTGCTGAGCTTGACCTTGAAGAACCAGCCAGCAGCCAACGGGTCGCTGTTGGCCAAGGAAGGATCGGCACGCAGGGCTTCGTTCACCTCCACCACTTCGCCCGAGACGGGCATGTACACGTCGGCAGCGGCCTTGACCGACTCCACGACGCCGGCGACTTCGCCCTGGGCAAAGGTTTTGCCCACTTCGGGCAGATCGACAAAGACCACGTCACCCAGCGCGTCTTGCGCGTGTACGGTGATGCCGACCACGGCGGCGTTGGCGTCGGCGGCGTTGACCCACTCGTGGTCTTTGGAGAATTTGATGCTCATGGATGGGCTCCGGAAAAAGAAAAAAGATTTTGAGAAAGGCCAGGGCGCACTGTAGCTGCCCTGGTGACGGTAGGGAACAACCCAGAGGGTAAAAAAATCAACCGCGGTGGTAGCGCGGCGGCACGAACGGTGTGGGCGCCACCACCATGGGCACGGGCTTGCCGCGCACCATGGCAAAAACCTCGGTGCCTTGTGCTGCGTAGTCGCTTTGCACATAGGCCAGGGCGATGGGCTGGTTGAGCGTGGGCGACAGCAAGCCGCTGGTGACCTGGCCGATGGGCTGGCCGTCCATGTTCTCCAGCACGGCGGGCTCGCGCACAGGCACGCGCTCCTTGGCGATCAGGCCCACGCGCTTGCGCTGCAGGGTGTCGGGCTGGTCGATTTGCGCCAGCACCTTGTCCGCGCCCGGAAAGCCCCCAGCGCGTGCGCCGCCCGTGCGCCGCACTTTCTGCATGGCCCAGTTCAGGCCGGCCTCGGGCGGGGTGGTGCTGCGGTCGATGTCGTTGCCGTACAGGCACAGGCCCGCCTCCAGGCGCAGCGAGTTGCGCGCACCCAGGCCAATGGGCTTGACTTCGGGCTGGGCCAGCAGGGCGCGTGCCAGGGCTTCGGCCTTGTCGCCCGGCACGGAGATTTCAAAACCATCCTCGCCGGTGTAGCCGCTGCGGGTGATGAACAGCTCGGCGCCGTTCCAGATGAAGGTGCCGCCGGTCATGAAGACCAGCTTTTCCACGCCAGGCAGCAGGCGCGAGAGGGCGGTGGCCGCCTGTGGGCCCTGCAGCGCCAGCAGGCCCTGGTCGGGCATGGTGGTGATTTGGCAGCGGCTGCCAATGCGCGCCTGGATGTGGGCAATGTCACCCGCCTTGCAAGCGCCGTTGACGATGACGAACAGGGTATCGTTGCCCTGGTTGAAGAACATCAGGTCGTCGATGATGGTGCCGTCGTCGGCCAGCAGCAGGCCGTAGCGCTGCTTGCCTTCGGCCAGGCCGATCACGTCCACGGGCATCAGCGTCTCGAAGGCGGCAGCGGCGTCCGGGCCGATCAATTTGAGCTGCCCCATGTGCGAAACGTCAAACAGGCCCGCAGCGGCGCGCGTGTGCAGGTGCTCGGCCATCAGCCCGGCGGGGTATTGCACCGGCATGGAGTAGCCGGCAAAAGGCACCATGCGCGCACCCAGTTCCAGGTGCAGGGCGTTCAGGGGGGTGGTCAGTAAATCGGCAGTGGACATGGAATCTCCAGGGCAAATAGGGGCCGTGGGCCATGGGCGGCCACGGAATTTGCCCTGCTGTCCTCTTTACCTGAGAGATTCGCCCGCCGATGCGGGTTTGCTCCTTCGGTGGGCGCGGCCTGTGTGCAGCGCCTCTCTCCAGCGGGGGAACGCCAGCGTCTGCACGCAGCGTGTTGCCAGTCCTTTTGCCTGAGCGTTTGGGCGGTTGCCTGCGCCTTCGGCGGTCGGCACCTGGGCGCAATGCCTGGGGCCAACTCTCTCCTGACAGCCCGCGATTCTACCCATTCACCGCCCCGCCGTGGGTGCGGGGCGAAAGATTTCGTGCGCGACAGCGCCTGGGCAGAGGGCGCGGCACAATGGGCGCTCCCTCCCAAGGATGAACCATGGATACAAGCAATACAGCCGCCCCCGATGCCGGAAGGGCAGGCTTGATTTTCCCTTTTGACCAAGCCCCCGCCGTGGGCCATGTGCAAGAGGTCGCTCCCGGTGTGCTCTGGCTGCGCATGCCGCTGCCGTTCTCTCTCGACCACATCAACCTCTGGGCGCTGCGCGATGCAGACGGTTGGGCGCTGGTGGACAGCGGCATTTGGGGTGAGCAAAGCGCCAACGCTTGGCTCACGCTGTTTGCCGGTCCATTGGCCGGGCCAGTAACGCGGGTGTTTGCCACGCACATGCACCCCGACCACATCGGCATGGCGGGCTGGATCACACGCAAATTCGGCTGCCGCCTGTGGACCAGCCGCCTGGAGTACCTCAGCTGCCGCGTGCTGTGTGCCGACACCGGGCGCGAGGCGCCCGAAGACGCACTGGCCTTTTACCGCCGCGCCGGTTGGAACGAAGAGGCCCTGGAAACCTACCGCACGCGCTTTGGCGGCTTCGGGAAAATGATCTACACCCTGCCCGACAGCTACCGGCGCGTGGAGGATGGCGAAGAGATCACCATTGGCGATGCCACCTGGCGCGTGATTGTCGGTAGCGGCCATTCGCCCGAACATGTGAGCCTGTACAGCCCGGGATTGAAGGTGTTGATCTCTGGCGACCAGGTGCTGCCCGGCATTTCGTCCAATGTATCGGTTTACCCCACCGAGCCCGAGGCCAACCCCCTGGCCGATTGGTTGGTGTCACTGGAAAAAATCCGCCAGCAAGTGCCGGACGATGTGCTCGTCCTGCCCTCGCACAACATGCCGTTCCGTGGCTTGCATGCGCGCATTGCCGCTTTGCAGGCCAGCCACGAAAAATCCCTGGCGCGCCTGCGCGTCGCCCTTGCCACGCCCCAGCGTGCCATCGATGTGTTTGGTGCCCTGTTTGCCCGTCCCATAGGCCAGAATGCCCAGTTGATGGGCCTGGCCACGGGCGAAAGTTTGGCGCACCTGAACTACCTGCTGGCCAGCGGCGAGGCGCAGATGGAACTCGATGCCAAGGGCTGCGCCTGGTACGGCGCAAAGTGAATTTGCCAAGCCCCCACCCAGCGGTAACCGGGTGGAGCCTCGCCAATGCCGCGCGCTCCGGTAAGAACGCCTTATGGGGACAAAGTATGCGCCCCAAGGGGCAGACAAATTTACTGAACACATTCGAATTTCTTTGCCATTGCAGAAAAATTTTCTGCAATATCGGAAATTCATGAATAATCATCCGCATGGATCGCCTAGACAGAAAAATTCTCTCCGTCCTGCAGGCCAATGCCCGCGCCAGCCTGCAAGAAATCGGCGCCGCCGTGGGGCTCAGCCCATCACCCTGCTGGGGCCGCATCAAAAAGATGGAGGAGGCGGGCGTGATCGAGGGCTACACCGTGCGCTTGAACCCGCTCGCCCTGGGCTTGGGCGATACCGTGCTCGTCATGGTCACGCTCGACAGCCACTCCGACAACACCCTGGAAAAATTTGGCGAAGTGCTGGCCACCATTCCCGAGGTGGTCGAAGCGCACCTCGTCTCGGGCGATTACGACTACCTGCTGCGCGTGGTCGTCAAAGACACGCGTGACTACGAGCGCCTGCTGCGCGAGAAGCTCTACAAAATCAAAGGCATACGCCACAGCCGGTCCAGCTTTGTGCTGCGCACCCTCAAAAAAGCCGATCTGCCGCTTTTTTCAGCCCACTGACCTGTGCCCAAGCTCCATGCATTGTTCCCCTTTTTGTCCTGGCCGCGCCCCAGCGCCCCACTGCTGCGCGGCGAAGCGCTGGCAGGTTTGACGGTGGGCCTCATGGTTTTGCCGCAGAGCGTGGCTTATGCCTCTTTGGCGGGCATGCCGCTGGTGACCGGCATTTATGCCTCCATGCTGCCCGCACTGGCGGCCGTGCTGTTCAGCGCATCGGTGCGCCTCTCGGTGGGCCCCACCGCCCTCAGCAGCCTGCTCATCGGTACGGCCCTGGTTCCCTTGGCCACGCCGGGCACTGCCGACTGGGTCAACCTGGCCGTATGGCTGGCATTGCTCTCGGGCGCAGTGCAAATGGCGATGGGTTTCATGCGGTTTGGCTGGCTGCTCAACCTGATCAACTCCCCGGTGCTCATGGCATTCACGCAAGCTGCGGCCCTGCTCATCATGGGATCACAGCTCAAAGGCTTGCTGGGGGTGAACACCCCTTGGGCGCAGTGGTGGGCGGCGCCGCACATCCATGGCGCAACCCTGGCGTTGGGTCTGGGCAGCTTGGCGGTGCTGTATCTGGCACAGCGCTGGAAGCCTGCCTTTCCCACCGTGCTGGTGGTCGTGCTGGCCAGCGCAGGGCTCTCGTGGGCCATGGGCTACGAGGCCCAAGGGGGCAGGGCGATCGGCCATCTGCCGGCGGGTTTGCCCACACTGTATTGGCCACAATGGCCGGGGCTGGACGCTTTGGGCCAGCTTCTCATGCCGGTGCTCATCATCACCCTGGTGAGCTTTTTGGAAACCGCCTCCAGCGCCAAGGTGGACAATGAAACCCAAGGTAAACGCTGGAACCAGGATCAAGACCTGATCGGCCAGGGTCTGGGCAAAATTGCCTCTGGCCTGTGTGGTGCTTTTCCTACCAGCTCATCGTTTTCGCGTTCGGCGCTCAACCTGTACGCTGGGGCGCAAACGGGCTGGGCCACCATCGTTTCGGTGGTGGTCGTGTTCATGGCGCTGCTGGTGCTCACGCCCGTGTTGCACCACGTACCGCAAAGCGTGCTGGCCGCCATCGTGCTGGTGGCGGTGGTGGGCCTGATCAAACCCCGAGGCTTTGTGCGCCTGTGGGGCGTTTCACGCGCTGAAGCCGCCACGGCAGGGATCACGTTTGCCGTCACCCTGCTGGCGGCGCCCCAGCTTTACTGGGGCGTGCTGGCGGGCATGCTCATGGCCCTGAGCCATTTTTTGTACCAACGCCTGCACCCGCGCATCATTGAAGTGGGCCTGCACTCCGACGGCAGCCTGCGTGACCGCCACCTGTGGCAGCTGCCCCCCTTGGCGCCCGACACCTATGCTTTGCGCATGGATGCAGCCCTGGACTTTGCCACGGCAGCCGCATTCGAGGGTGCCATCATGGAGCATTTGGCCCAGGCGCCGCACACCCGCCATGTCTGCCTGTTCGCCCAACCCATCAACCGCATCGACGCGACAGGGGCCGACGTTTTCATCAAACTGTGCGCCCAACTGCGCGCGCGCAGCATCGACCTGCACATCAGCGGCCTCAAATTGCCCGTGGAAACCACGCTGCGCAAGGCTGGGTGGCAAGGTGCCGGGCCTAGCGTACACCTTTACCGCACTGAGGCAGAGACCCTGGCCACCCTGGCACGGCTGGGGCCGGAGCCGGTGGATATGGCGGCGGCGGTGATTTGAGGAGGCAAAGCCATCGCCGCCAAGGTCCGGCAGCGCGATCAATTGGCCGGAACAAAGGACTCCGTCACCGATTGAAGAATTCTTCCCTGATTTTTCCCTGGCACAGGTTGCCGAGGTGCATTTTTATAGTGCAATTGCTGGCCCCGGAGGAGCTCAAATCCGTCCTTGGAGCCCGCAAGGGCCATAGATTTGCGTATTTCGATTTATAAAAGTACCGTCAAAAGTACCGTCATTTTTCAAAATGTCGTTTTTGGGGCCAAGCTGGCTGGCAGCAGGGTCGGCGGGAAAACATCGTGCCAACGCGCCTCGCGTCACTTTCAAGCAGTCCCGCCACGTTGGGCGAGAGGATGTTGCTTAGGGCGTCAGCAAAGCCAGGC
>CAZRFF010000124.1:0-6743 GCA_964599265.1 uncultured Simplicispira sp.
CTCTCCAGCAAGCGGCTGTCGGTGGGGTGGGCGATGGCCTTGGGCATGACGGTGGTGTCCACGATGACGCGCTGCACGCTGGCCTTGTTGACCAGCCCTGCAGCCCTGGCCGCCTCGATGGTGACTGCCAACAGCACCTCCACACCTTCTTCGCCGATAACGCTGGCGCCAGCGCCGGGCGGCCCCGGCCTGAGGTGAAGTGAGCGCAGAAGTGCTGCTCGATCTGCTCCCAATCCATCAGCCCGGCGAGCCGGATCAGCGGGTGGCGCATGTTCAGTTGCTCGTCCAGGCGTGGGCGGAACAACTCGACGGCCTGGGGCTGGGAATGCTTGGGGCGCATTGCAATCCTTGGGGAAATTTGCAAGGAAACGAACTTCATCAGCACCATATCTTGTAAATCGCGCTGTGCCTATTGGGGGAAAACGCAAGATCCATCAAGGGGTTGCGGATTGTTCAGGGCGGACTCTTCAACCGCCTGTGCGATGCTGACTCCAAACTCGGTGTGCTGCGCTGGCTTGAGACCGTGAGCATGCCCGGCATCGAGGTGGCCAAGCTCACTCACCAGCAACTGCTGCGCAGCATGGATGCCTTGATGGATCACCAAGTGGCCGTCGATGACTGTGTAGCGGCGCTGCTGCGTCCACTCATCGATGAAGACCTGTTGGTGGTGTTTTACGACCTGACTACCATACGCGCCGAAGGCACGAGCCAGCAAGAAGGCGATGTGCGGCGTTTTGGCATGTCCAAGGAAGGTGTCATTGCACGCCAGTTCATGCTGGGGGTGGTGCAAACGGCCGAGGGCATGCCGATCTACCAAGAGGTCTTTGACGGCAACACCGCAGAAGCGCCCACCTTGGAGCCCACGCTCAAAAAGGTATTGGCCCGCTACCCCCCACATCCGTCGTCTGGTGGTGGTCGCTGACCGTGGGCTGCTGTCTCTGGACAATATAGAAGCGCTGTCCAAACTGCAGGTAGCTGGCGGGCGGGTGTTGGAGTTCATTCTGGCGGTGCCTGGGCGGCGTTATGGCGAGTTTGTCGATCTGCTGCAACCGATGAACGCACGCGCAGCGCAGGCCCGTGAGGAGTTCGTCCATGAAACTCAATGGCAAGGTTACCGGCTGGTGGTGGCACACCAGCCGCAGCAGGCAGCAGAGCAGAGTCGGGATCGCCGCGCGCGCATCCATGCGCTGGAGCAGCGCGCCGCGCAGCTCGCTGGCAAGCTGATGCTGATCACCAATGTGGGCGACATGACGGCCGCAGAAGTGGTGCTTCGCTACAAGTCATTGGCCGATATTGAACGGGGATTCCGGGTGCTGAAGTCCGAGATAGAGATCGCACCGGTGTGCCACCGGCTGCCTGAGCGAATCAAGGCCCATGCCAGCATTTGCTTCATGGCCCTGATCCTGTACCGAGTCATGCGCCAGCGCCTGCAACGCGCAGGCAGTGAGCTATCGCCTGAATCGGCTCTGGCCGATTTGCGCCGCATACAGTGGCACACGGTGAGCATCGACAATGCAGCGCCGATACAAGGCGTTTCCACTATCCATCCACGCCAGGCAGATGTCCTGGCTGCACTGAACATAAAAAAACCGACGCAAGACGCTCAAATGACGCTGCTGTAGTGACAAATTCAACAGGTCACCTCAAGCAAATCAACAACTTGCGACCGTTGGTGTCGAACTCGGGGGGCTGACGCCTGAAGGCAGAAAGGCCTGGAACGATCTGCAACCCAGGATCTATGAGTTCTACACGCAGGCTTTGGACAGTTTTCGCTTCGATGACAAGGTCGCACTGGTGCACTTCTTGAATCGTCTCAACGAAGGCATACGAGGCGTATCCCTGAGAACGCCCGACCCAGGCTAGGCATCAACCCGCACTGGCCAGGCGCAAGGTTTTGATGAGCAGGTCGCGCAGGCTGTCCACTGCTTTGTTCCCACGCGATTCGCGGCTGCGGTACACCGCCACTTCCATGGGCGCGAGTGGCCCCAGGCCATGGGACGTGCCCAGCACTTGCAAGTGTGTGGGCGCGCTGCATTGTGTCAGGGCTGCCACGGCCAGGCCGCTGTCCACGGCGGCAATCTGCCCAGCCAGGCTGGAGCTGTGGTAGACCACCTTGTAGCGCCGCCCCTGCTGCGCCAGCGACTGGATGGCGCCGTGGCGGGCGAGGCTGGTTTCTTCGTAGACGGCTATGGGCAAGGGGTCGCGCCGCCATAGTTCAAATGGGGGTGAGCCTACCCACACCATGGGTTCGTGGAACAGCAAGGTGCCGCGGCGGGCGTGGTCGCGGGAGATGAGGGCCAAGTCCAGCGTGCCGCAGGCTATACGGGGGATCAGGGCGGTGGACTGCTCGCAGTTGAGCTCGATCTCGACGCCGCTGTGTTTAGGGGCAAAGCGCTTGAGCACGGGCGTGAGGTATTTGGCTGCGTAGTCGTCAGGCACACCCAGGCGCACGCGTCCGGTCAATTCTTCGCCGTGCAGGGCGGCCAGGGCAGCTGCTTGCAAATCCAGTATGCGTCGGGCGTAGCCCAGCAGGGTTTGCCCGTCGGGCGTGAGCTGCAGCTGGCGTGGGCCGCGATCCAAGAGCCGCTTGCCCAGGGCTTGTTCCAGTTTTTTGAGCTGCATGCTCACGGCCGATTGGGAGCGGTGCACTTCGCCCGCCGCGCTGGAGAGCGAGCCCGCGTCCACCACCGCCACAAAGCATTTGAGCCAGTCGATTTGCAGATCTTTGGGGGCCATGGGGTTTGACTTTGTTTATGAATTAATCGAATGGATGCGATGTGAATTTTGCGCTTTTCTGATTCATAAAAACAAGCCACAGTTGCGCTTGGGTGCTTTGCGCACCCGCAATGATCCATACCGCATGCCCCCGATGACCACTGACACCCCACAAGCACTGCATGCCCTGGACCGCCGCCTGGTCTGGTTGGGCTTTCGCCAAATGGTGCCCATTTCTTTTTTTGTACTGATTTTTGGCGCTGCGTTTGGGCTGGCGGCCTTGCAAAAAGGGTTGGGCGGGGCTTGGACGGTGGGTATGAGCACGCTGGTGTTTGCCGGCGCGGCGCAGTTTGCGGTGCTCGACCTGTGGGGGCCGCAGGTGCCCATGGCAACGGTGGCGCTGACGGTGTTTGCCATCAATGCGCGCCATTTGTTGATGGGGGCGTCCCTGTACCCCTGGCTGCGCCCCTTGCCGCCAGCGCGGCGCTATGGGGTGATGGTGCTGGCCTCGGATTCCAACTGGGCGCTGACCATGCAGGCTTTGGGCCGGGGGCAACCGGGCCTGGGGGTGCTGCTGGGCGGTGGCATGGCCCTGTGGTCGTTTTGGGTGCTGGGCACTTGGCTGGGCGTGCAAATGGGCGGTTTGGTGGCCGATGCGCGGCGCTGGGGGCTGGACATGGTCATGGGGTGTTTTTTGCTGGCCATGGTGGTGGAGGGGCCCAAAAACCGGCGCATGGTGGTCATTTGGGTGGTGGCGGCGGCAGCGTCACTGGCGGCGCGCCGCTACCTGCCAGAGAACAGCCATGTGGTGGCGGGCGCGCTGGCGGGTGGTTTGCTGGGCATGTTTTGGACGGAGAAAGACCATGGGCGTTGAACCGACGGGTTGGGGTTTGTTGTGGATTGTTTTGGTGATGGCGCTGGTCACCCTGGCGACGCGCTGGGGCGGGGTGTTCGTCATGGCCTGGGTGCCCTTGGGGCCGCGGGTTCAGCGTTTCATCGCGGCCATGTCAGGTTCGGTGCTGGTGGCTTTGCTGGCGCCGCTGGCTTGGGAGGGAGATGGTGGCGCCCGGCTGGCCTTGGCCACGACGGCAGCGCTCATGCTGGTGCTGCACAAACCGCTGCCAGCGATTGCGGCGGGCATCGTGGCGGCGGCGGTGTTCCGGCAGTTTTGAGCACCAAGGGAAGGCCCTGACCCCGTGCAGCGCTATGCCGCCAGTGCCTGCAGCAATTCCATTTCGATCTCGATTTGCCGCTGGTTGTTTTGCAATTCTGGGCCCTGGATCAGAAAGGTGTCTTCGGCCCGTTCGCCCAGGGTACTGATTTTGGCCAGTTGCACGCTGATGCCGTGGTGTGCGAGCACGCGGGCCACGAGGTAGAGCAGGCCGGCGCGGTCGCTGGCGGTGATGCCCAGCAGCCAAAGTTGGGCTTTTTCGTCGGGCCGTAGCGTGACGCGCGGGGTGATGGGAAAGCTTTTGACGCGGCGCGAGACGCGCCGGCGCGTTGGTTCGGGCAAAGGGCCGCCTTGGTTGATGGCGTGGGCCAGGTCGCTTTCGACCATGTGCGTGAGTTCGCGGTAGTGGCCGGGCAGGGTGGCGCTCACCACCTGGAAGGTGTCCAGCGCATGGCCGTTGCGGGCGGTGTGCACGCGCGCGTCCAGGATGGAGAAGCCCGCGCGGTCGAAGTAGCCGCAGATGCGGGCGAACAGATCGGCCTGGTCGGGGGCGTACACCAGCACCTGCAGCCCTTCGCCAGCCAGGGACTGGCGTGCGCGCACCACGGGCTGCTGTACCCCGACGTGGCGTGAGAGGTGGCGTGTGTGCCAGGCAATGTCGGCTGCCTCGTGGCGCATGAAGTAGCTCACGTCCAGCGTGTCCCACAGCGCCTGGTGGGCGTCGAAGGGCAGGGCGCTCAGGGCGAGCAGCACCAGGGCTTCGCGTTTGCGCGCTTCGACCAGGGCCTGGGCGTCGGGCGCGCGCCCGCCCAGCACGCGCAGGGTGGCGCGGTACAGGTCTTCCAGGAGCTTGCCCTTCCAGGCGTTCCATACCTTGGGGCTGGTGCCGCGGATGTCGGCCACGGTGAGCAGGTACAAGGCGGTCAGGTAGCGCTCGTTGCCCACGCGGTGGGCAAAGGCGGTGAGCACGTCGGGGTCGGCCAGATCCTGCTTTTGCGCGACCTGGCTCATGGTGAGGTGCTCGCGCACCAGAAATTCGATGAGCGCGGCGTCTTCGGCGGCAATGGCGTGCTGGCGGCAAAAGCGCTTGGCCTCTTGCGCGCCGATGGTGGAGTGGTCGCCCCCGCGGCCCTTGCCAATGTCGTGGAACAACGCGGCAACGATGAGCAGCCAGGGTTTGTCCCAGCCGCTGGCAAGCTGCGAGCAAAAGGGGTATTCGTGCGCGTGTTCGGCAATGAAGAAGCGCCGCACATTGCGCAGCACCATGAGGATGTGCTGGTCCACGGTGTAGACGTGGAACAGGTCGTGCTGCATCTGCCCCACGATGCGCCGGAACGGCCACAGGTAGCGCCCCAGCACCGAGGTCTGGTTCATCAGCCGCATGGCGTGGGTGATGCCTTCGGGTTGTTGCAGGATGCGCAAAAACGCAGCGCGGTTGACCGGGTCGCGCCGAAAGCTGGCATCCATGACGCTGCGGGCGTTGTACAGGGCGCGCAGCGTGCGGGCCGAGAGGTTTTGCAGCGCCGATGAACTCTGGTAGAGCAGAAAAGTCTCCAGAATGGCGTGTGGGTCGCGTTCGTAGAGGTCGTCGCTGGCGACCTCGATCATGCCGTTTTTGTCGAAAAACCGTTCGTTGATGCGCTGGGGCGGCTGGGTGGGCGGTTTCAGGCGTTCTTCGATGCCCTGCAGCAGGATTTGGCTCAGCTGCGTGACGGCCTTGGCTGCCCAGTAGTAGCGGCGCATCAGCGTTTCGCTGGCGCGCATGGGCAGGCGGGCGCCTTCGGGTGTTTGCGAGCGGTAGCCAAAGCTTTCGGCCACGGCGGTTTGCAGGTCAAACACCAGCCGGTCTTCGCGCCGTCCGGCCAGCAGGTGCAAGCGGGCGCGGATGAGGAAGAGCAGCGCCTCGTTGCGCTGGATCTGGCGCACTTCGAACGGGGTGGCCAGGCCACTGTCCGCAAGCCTTTCCCAGCGCTGGCCCAGGCCTGCGGCGCGGGACAGCCACAGGACGATGTGCAAATCGCGCAGGCCCCCGGGGGATTCCTTGCAGTTGGGCTCCAGCGCGTAGGGGGTGTTTTCGTATTTGGTGTGGCGCTGCTGCATTTCCAGTGTTTTGGCCACCAGAAAAGCGTGCGGATCGATGTTTGCGGCCAGTGCGCGGGCAAAACGCTCGAACAGCGGGGTGTTGCCCACGATGCGCCGTGCCTCCAGCATGGAGGTCAGCACGGTGACGTCGCGCGCGGCCTCGTTCAGGCATTCGGACAGGGTGCGCACGCCAGAGCCTATTTCCAGGCCCGCGTCCCAGCAGTCGCGGATGAAGGCTTCGACCTGCTCGCGCACGGCATCCTGGGCTTGCAGCTCGTCTGGCAGCAGCACCAGCACATCGATGTCGGAATGCGGAAACAGCTGCTCGCGGCCGTAGCCGCCCACGGCGGCCAGGGCCAGGGCAGGGGGCAGTTGGGCGCGCTGCCACAGGGTGGTGAGCAATTCGTCTGTCAGGCGCGAGCATTTGCGCAAGAGGGCGTGGATGCCGCGGGTGCTCGGGTCGGGTTGCAGCAGCGGGGCCAGCAGGGCGGTTTTGCGCTGGCGGTAGGCATCGCGCAGGGCATGGAGTTCATTCAAGGACATGGGGCCGTTGTCTCCACGCGGTGCGTGTGCTTTAGGTGCTGGTGGCTTTCACAAAGGCTGGCAATGGGGGCGATCCGGCGGAGAGCGTCATCACCTCGTAGCCCGTGGGGGTGACGGCGATGGTGTGCTCCCACTGCGCGGAGAGGCTGCGGTCTTTGGTGACGATGGTCCAGCCGTCGTTGCCGAATTCCTTGATCTCGCGCCGGCCGGCGTTGATCATGGGCTCGATGGT
>CAZRFF010000125.1:0-6666 GCA_964599265.1 uncultured Simplicispira sp.
CATTTTGATTCTGGCAGTGGCCGTTCTGCCCTTGCTGGGTGTGGGCGGCAGCCAGCTTTTCAAGGCCGAAGCGGCGGGCCCCATCAAGGACACCAAGCTCACCCCGCGCATGACCGAAACCGCCAAAGGCCTGTGGGGCGTGTACGTGGCGTTCTCTGTGCTGTGCGCCGCAGGGTTCTGGGCGGGCGGCATGGCGCCGCTGGATGCGCTCATGCACATGTTTGCCACGGTCAGCCTGGGCGGGCTGTCGCCCCACGACGCCAGTTTTGCCTACTTCGATTCGCCCCTGCTCGAAGCCATTGCCTTGTTCTTCATGCTGGCGGCCAGTTGCAACTTTGCGCTGTACTTCGTGGCGCTGCGCAAGGGCCACTGGCGCGGCTTTTGGCGCGACCCCGAAATGCGCGCCACCATGGTGGCCCTGGTGGGCGGCGGTTTGGCGGTGGCCGTGCTGCTGTGGGCCAAAGGCGTGTACGGGCCGCTGCAGGCGCTGCGCCATGGCCTGTTCCATGTGGTGTCGGTGGCCACCACCACGGGGTTCTCCACGCAGGACTACCTCACCTGGCCGGTGTTTGCGCCCGTGTTCATGCTGCTGCTCTCGGGCGTGGCCACCAGCGCTGGCTCCACGGGCGGGGGCATCAAGATGGTGCGCATGCTCATCCTCATCCAGCAGGCGCGGCGCGAGCTCACGCGCCTGGTGCACCCGCGCGCCGTGCAGCCCGTGGTACTGGGCGGCAGTGTGGTCGATCACCGCATGATTTTTTCGGTGCTGGCCTTCATGCTGGTATATGGCGCCACGGTCATCGTGCTGAGCATGGTGCTGCTGCTGACCGACCTGGACCCGCTGACGGCGTTCTCTGCCGTGCTGGCCAGCGTGCACTGCATGGGACCGGGCCTGGGGGCCATCGGGCCCAGCTCCAACTATGCCGTGCTCACCGATTTTCAGGTGTGGGTGTGCACCCTGGGCATGCTTTTGGGGCGTTTGGAAATTTTGAGCTTCATGGCGCTGCTCTCGCCTGCGTTCTGGAAGCGCTGAGGCCATGCCTACAATGCACGGCACGCATGTCCGACCCAGGCTTTTATGGTTCCTCACCTCAGCACGGCCCTGACCGGCCCCATCAACGAGCTTGAACAGCGCATCATCGACTCCATGCCAGCCACAGAACGCTGGTTCCGCCTGGAGTGGATGGAGCACACGCCGCCGTTCTACACCTCGGTGGATATCCGCAATGCCGGGTTCAAACTCGCGCCGGTGGATACCAACCTGTTTCCCGGCGGCTGGAACCACCTGGCCCCCGAGGTGCTGCCCCTGGCCGTGCAGGCCGCCATGGCCGCCATCGAGAAAATCTGCCCCGAAGCGCGCAACCTGCTCATCATTCCCGAGAACGACACGCGCAGCAGCTCCTACCTGAGCAACCTGGTGCAGCTGCAGCGCATCTTCAACATGGCGGGCCTGAACGTGCGCATAGGCTCCATCGACCCGCAAATCAAAAAAAATACCGACATAGCGCTGCCCACGGGCGAGCGCATCACCTTGGAGCCCGTGGTGCGCACGCGCCGCAGGCTGGGCATCAAACACTTCGACCCCTGCACCATCCTGCTCAACAACGACCTTTCCGCCGGTGCGCCCGGCATTCTGGAAGACCTGCACGAGCAGTACCTGCTGCCGCCCCTGCACGCCGGTTGGACGGTGCGCCGCAAGAGCCAGCACTTTCGCAGCTACGAAGAAGTCTCCAAGCGTTTTGGCAAGCTGCTGGGCATAGACCCCTGGCTCATCCACCCCCTGTACGCCCAGTCCAAGGGCGCGGAAACTGGCACCGCCGCTGGCCTGGATGCGCTGCAAACCCAGGTCGATGCCCTGCTGACCAAGGTGCGGCGCAAATACAAGGAATACGGCATCCACGAAAAACCCTTTGCCGTCGTCAAAGCCGACAACGGCGACCACAGCGTGGGTGTGTACACCGTGCACGACGCCAAAGACGTTGCCGCCCTGGCCCGCCGCCCGCGCGGCCAAGGCACAGCGCGCAGCGCCAAGGCGCCGCAGGATTTCATCATCCAAGAGGGCGTGCTCACCCGGGAACGCATGCACGAAGCCGTGGCCGAACCCGTGGTCTACCTCATGGACCGCTACGTGGTGGGGGGCTTTTACCGCATCCATGCCGAGCGCGGCACCGACGAAACCCTCAAAGCCCCCGGTACCGGCTTTGTGCCCCTGGCCTTTGCGGCGGGAACGCAGTTCCCGCACCCCGGCGCCCAACCCGGCGCCAGCGCACCCAACCGTTTTTACATGTACGGCGTGATTGCCCGCCTGGCCATGCTGGCCGCCAGCTACGAGCTGGAAGCCACCAACCCGGACGCCGAAATTTACGATTGATACGGGTTCATTGTCAGTTGCTGCACTGCAACAATTGGCAACTATTTTGCTGGAACTTCGCCGCGGGTGATTCCGTTTGCCGGACGCAAGGCGCAGAATCCGCCCATCCAGACCACAAGCCCCACGGCAGGCGCAAGCTGCCCGGTTGGGGTCCTGCAGTGACCACAGCAAAATCCTCCACGGCTGCCCTGACCCTGGCAGCCATCGGCGTCGTTTACGGCGATATCGGCACCAGCGTGCTCTA
The DNA here is from genome assembly GCA_964599265.1 of uncultured Simplicispira sp. Lineage (GTDB taxonomy): Bacteria > Pseudomonadota > Gammaproteobacteria > Burkholderiales > Burkholderiaceae_C > Simplicispira. The sequence continues at coordinate 2,616 of CAZRFF010000125.1, forward strand.
CACCCTGAAGGAGGTCTTTGGCTCAGGCCATGTGCCCTTCACCCACGCCAATGTGTACGGGGTGCTGTCCATCGTGTTCTGGACGCTCACCAGCATCGTCTCCATCAAGTACGTGAGCCTGGTGCTGCGTGCCGACAACCACGGTGAAGGCGGCCTGGTGGCCATGCTGGCGCTGGCCTCGCAGTCGGTCAAGGACAAAGCCCCGGCGCTGCGCAAATGGATGCTGCTTATCGGCATCTTTGGCACCTGTTTGTTTTATGGCGATGGCGTCATCACCCCGGCCATCACGGTGCTCTCGGCCGTGGAAGGGCTGGACGTGGTCTCGCCCAACTTCCGCAAGGCCGTCATTCCGCTGACCCTGGCGATTTTGTTTGCCTTGTTCTTCATCCAAAAGCACGGAACGGCCGGCATCGGGCGGTTTTTTGGGCCCATCATGGTGCTGTGGTTTGCCGCCATTGCCGCGCTGGGCGTCTACCACATTGCCGGCCACCCTGAAATCCTGGGCGCGCTGAGCCCGCACCACGCCCTGCGATTCATTTACCACCACACGGGCATTGCTTTCATCATTTTGGGCGCCGTGGTGCTGTGCGTGACCGGGGGCGAGGCCTTGTACGCCGACATGGGCCATTTTGGCCGCAGGCCTATCCGCATCGCCTGGTTTTCCATCGTCATGCCCGCCCTCACGCTCAACTATTTTGGCCAGGGCGCATTGCTGCTGGAGCGCCCGGAGGCCGTGCAAAACCCCTTTTTCATGATGGCCCCTGGCTGGGTCACTTTGCCCCTGGTGGGCATGGCCACGGTGGCGGCCGTCATTGCCTCGCAGGCGCTCATATCGGGGGCCTTCAGCGTGACCAAACAAGTCATCCAGCTGGGCTATTTGCCGCGCCTGCAAATTTTGCACACCAGCACCAAAGACATGGGGCAAATCTACCTGCCGTTTGTGAATTGGGGCCTCTTTGTGATGATCGTGCTGGCCGTGGTGCTGTTCCGCTCGTCCAGCAACCTGGCGGCGGCTTACGGCATCGCCGTCACGCTGGACATGACCATTACCACCGTGCTCACATTCTTTGTCATCCGCTACGGCTGGGGTTACCCGCTGGCGCTGTGCGTGGCCGCCACGGGTTTTTTCTTTGCCATCGACATCGCGTTTTTCAGCTCCAACCTGCTCAAACTGCTCGATGGCGGGTGGTTTCCCCTCCTGATCGGCGGCGGTATTTTCTTGTTGATGACCACCTGGAAGGACGGGCGTGAGCAGCTCAACCAAACGCTGCGCGAATTCTCCGTGGATTTGACAAGTTTTCTGGAATCCGTCTTCGTCAGCCCCCCGGTGCGCGTGCCGGGCACGGCCGTATTCCTCACGGCGCAACCGGGCATCGTGCCCAACGCATTGATGCACAACCTCAAGCACAACAAGGTGCTGCATGAGCAAAACCTGTTCGTCATGGTGCGCAGCCACGAACTGCCCTGGATTGGCATGGACAAGCGCCTGGAAGTTGAGCCCCTGGGCCACGATTGCTGGCAAGTGACCGTGCACTACGGTTTCAAGAACGACCCGGATCTGCCCAAGGCCCTGGGCCTGCTCGAAGGCCGCGGCATCGACCTCAACCCCATGGCCACCAGCTACTTCCTGTCGCGCGACATCGTCACCCCCACGGGCGGGCCGGGCATGGCCCTGTGGCGTGAAAAACTGTTTGCCCAAATGCACCACAGCGCCACGGCAGCGGCCGAATTTTTGAACCTGCCCAATAACGCCGTGGTGGAGTTGGGGTCAAAAGTAGAAATTTAATCCTAAGTGATGTGATCCGCCTGATTGCCCAAAGCGGCGGCTTCCTGGCACGCAAAGATGTGTGCAAGGGGATGGGTTAGCCAGCAGATTGGGATGCCAGCTATGACCATTTGGCAAGCCTTCTTTCAATACGCGAACAGAATACCTCAACCTCTTTGGCAGAAAGGCGCTCTGTTAAAGGTCTTCGACCTCAACCTCATGACCGGCTTCGGTCAAGACTCGGATAGCAGATTGCGCCAAGGAGTGACACAGGCTATCGGCGATTGGATGGGCGACAACGACAAGACACCTCATGTTGGAAGTGACCTACTGGGTAAGGTGCTCATGCTGCCCAACGGAATAGGTAGGCCGCCCGCAGCATGCGGGTCGGCTTGAGCGCCGGGTTAGGCCCTGGGTTGATAGGGAGACTACGCATGAGCCACTTGAGCTACCAGTTTGACCCCAAGTGCTGCACAGACGCGAGACACGGTATCAAAGCGCGGTTGTGCATCAGGGCGCAGAGCTTTGTAGAGCGCTTCGCGGGTAATACCGGATGCGCGGGCTATCTCGCTCATGCCACGGGCACGGGCGATGTCGCCCAGTGCCGCAGCTAGCAAAGCCGGGTCATTTTCTTCGAGAATCACGGTCAGGTAAGCCGCCATATCCTCTTCGTCCTTGAGATGTTCGGCTGGGTCGAACATCGGCAATTCGGATACTTTGATTTTCTTGGGCATGGCTCGATCCTCCAGGGTAGCAGCCAACTTGATGGCCTTGGCTATATCGGCCGACTGCGAGGACTTATCCCTGCCGCCGAGCATCACTATCAACACCGATCCGCGCTGCACGTAGTACATGCGCCAACCCGATCCGAAGTGTTCGCGCATCTCGAACAGCCCATCACCGACCGGTTTCACATCGCCCAAATTGCCGTTGATCGCTTTGCGCAGCCTGGCATTCAGCCGCGCCCGCGTCATGCGATCTTTGATTCCATCCAGCCACGTGGCGAATTCGTCAGTACGAGAAATCGAGAGCATGCGCGGATAGTAATCGTTCGATTACAAAATGTCAAGCTGTGTGAGCTCCAAGCCCTAGCGCCCTGAGTTCAGCCGCCGCCGTGGGCGGTCGGCTGCGACGAATAGTTAGACCCGAAGGCCAAAAGGGGTGCCCAAACTTGAAGACGGGCGCGGCCCACGAAAAAGCGCTGGGCCACCGAAGCGGCGCTACGCGGCAAAAATGATAGCTGGTATTGCTTGCTACACAAACGCTGAAGGCCAAATAGGCGTCAGGTGTTGCTCTCCTCGAAATTGAATATGCCACCAGACACTGTGAGGCTGGAGACTTCAACAACGAGCCTCACCTCGTACTCAGATAGTTGCCGAGCTATCTTGGCGAAGCGAGGCTTGTAGCTTGAGTGCGGCCAGAGTTCACAAGAGACTCTGAACACCACCGGTTTCCCCTCGCACTGCGGAAATGCCTCTATCAACTGGCCGGACAGTACAAACTCAAGGTAGGTTTCGGCTTTATCAGCTAGGTCTTCGAACGTGCAGTCCTGTCCGAGCCGACCCGGACAGTACATGGTTAACAGGGCGGTTCCATCGTTTGCAAGACCACAACGATCGACTGTTTGTTTATCGTGAACGCTCATGAGGCAAGGTGGTGCGGATAGTGGCGCCTAACGAAGTTAGGCCTTGCTGCTTGGCCATGCAATCTGAACTTTGCGATGCGTCATGACGCAATCACGCAGGTACAGGTTGATCAAGCTTTGGTATGGAACTCCCGCCTCATCAGCCATGCCTTTGAAGTAGTCCACGACGTCTTCCGACAGACGCATAGAGACAGGCTTCTTGAGCTTGGCCGCGTAGGGATTGCGGCGAGACTTCATTTTGGAAAGGTCGTATTCGGTTTTCATAGTAGTCACTGGCTGTAGAAGGTGCTTTCTTGCTTCGTGGCTTTGCGTGCGGAAATGATGCGGATGACGCCACCGCCATCACGCTCGCAGTGGCAAACCAAGAGAAGATGGGCGCCACTGCTCATGCCGAGCATGAGGAAGCGATCCTCATCTGTGGAGTGGGAGTCGTCGTAGAACTGCACGGCGAGCTCGTCATAGAAGACAGACTGGGCCTCCTCGAAGGAAACACCATGCTTCCTGAGGTTTGAGGCGGCCTTCGCTGGATCCCAGTCAAATTTGATCATCTGTACATTGTATGGATGATTGGTGCTTTTGCAAGCCCTAACGAATGAAAGGGACTTCCCCGTCCCAAGCGCAGCGCGCATTTGCGCAGAACG